>DATEWS010000905.1:0-2186 GCA_035257785.1 Pyrinomonadaceae bacterium | reverse complement strand
CCCGCCGCGTGGACCGACGAGTGGCGAGCGCAGCCTTCGAGCCGGCGCGCGATCTCAAGTATCTCTTTAACCTGCGGGTTGGTCTCCATCTCTCGACGGAGCTCAGGTACTTGTTCAAGTGCTTGATCGAGACTGACATTGCGTCCGCGAACGGGCGGCGGAATGAGTTTGGCTATCCGCTCGACCTCGGCGTAAGGGACTTCAAGAGCCCTGCCGACGTCCTTGATGGCAGCCTTCGAGGCGAGCGTTCCAAATGTGATGATCTGGCAGACTGAGTCGCGACCGTACAGGTCCGCGACGTGGTTGATGACGTCGCCGCGGCCACGGACGCAGAAGTCTATATCGATGTCGGGCATCGTCACACGCCCAGGGTTCAGAAAGCGCTCGAAGAGCAGGTCGTACTGGAGCGGATCGATATCGGTGATCTCGAGACAGTAGGCGACCAGCGAGCCCGCCGCCGAACCGCGACCCGGCCCGACCGGAATCGAGTGTTCCTTGGCGTAGCGAACGAAGTCCCAAACGATGAGAAAGTAGCCGGCGAAACCCATCTGCTTGATCATCTGGATCTCGCTCGACAGTCGCGCCTGATAATCAGTCATCGGCTGCTTCAACTCGCCACGAGCAGCCTGAGTATCCCAGACCTGCTGGCGACGGCGCTCAAAGCCGTCACGAACCACTTTTTCAAAATAGTCGTCGGCCGTAAGTCCCTGCTCCGATTCGGGAATCGGATACTGAGGCAGGTAGTTGATGTTCTCCGGCAGCTTCAGTTCGCAACGCTCGGCAATCTCGACGGTGCGCGTCAGCACTTCCGGCAGCTCGTGACCGAAGATCTGCCACATCTCTTCCGGTGATCGCACGTAAAAGTTTGGACTGGCATAGCGCAGCCGGTTTGTCTCGTTAACTGTCTTGCCGGAGCCGATACAGAGCAGAACGTCATGGGCCCTCGAGTCGTCGGGCATCAGGTAATGCGCATCGTTGGTCGCGACGAGCGGCACGCCAGTTCGTTTTGAAAGATCCACGAGCGACTTGCGAATGCGTTTCTGCGCATCGAGACCGTGCTCCTGGATCTCGAGAAAGTAGTTGCCTTTACCGAGGATCTCTTGAAACTCAATCGCCGCCTTCGCGGCCTCGTCACACTTTTCCTGCGCCAGCATCGCGGAAGGCACTCCCGACATGCAGGCGGAGAGTGCGATCAATCCTTTGCTGTGTTCGGCGAGCAGCTCTTTGTCGATGCGTGGCTTGTAGTAGAAACCTTCGGTGTAAGCTTTTGAGGTCAAACGTACGAGGTTCTGATAACCCTCGTAACTCTGCGCCAGCAGTATCAAATGGAAGTTTGCCTTCTCACCGGGCGCGCTCGCGGCTTTGTCCTTGCGACTGCCGCGCGTGATGTAAGTCTCGCAGCCGATGATCGGCTTCACGCCGCGATACTTCATCGCGTTGTAAAACGAAATTGCGCCGAAGATGTTGCCGTGATCGGTCATGGCGCACGCGGGCATACCCAACTCCTCCACACGTTTGGAGAGAGGTTTAATTTGAATGGCGCCGTCAAGAAGACTGTAATCAGTATGAAGGTGGAGGTGTACGAATTGGCGGTCCTGCATTTTTATTAAATCCATCCACAGATTACGCAGATTAGAAAAATAATCCGCGGAATCTGTGGATTGCTTTCATTCCCATTCAATTGTTGATGGTGGTTTGGAACTAATGTCGTAAACGACCCGATTCACGCCTCGAATCTCGGAAACAATTCTCGCTGACACTCGCGCCAGCAAATCGTGAGGCAGCCTGGCCCAGTCCGCCGTCATTCCGTCAACACTCGTCACAGCGCGAATCGCTATCACGCGCTCGTAGGTGCGTTCATCGCCCATCACACCCACAGTCGAAACCGGCAGCAGCACGGGAAACGCCTGCCAAACGGAGTGATACAACTCAGCGAGTCGCAGCTCTTCATCAAGTATTCGATCCGCAGCCTGGACCAGACGGATCTTCTCTTCCGTAATGTCTCCAAGAATGCGCACAGCCAAACCAGGACCCGGGAATGGATGGCGCCCAAGGATCTCTTCCGGAACGTGCAACTCTCTTCCGATCAAACGCACTTCATCTTTGAACAGCTCACGCAGTGGTTCGATCAGTTTGAGATTCATCTTCTCCGGCAGTCCGCCGACGTTGTGATGACTCTTAATCAC
>DATEWS010000904.1:0-3406 GCA_035257785.1 Pyrinomonadaceae bacterium | reverse complement strand
CGCCACGTTGTATTTTGGAGCGGCAGCGAGAAAGCAAGCCGAAACTGCCGCTTTCCGCGACGTTGTCAGCGGAGTTGACGCAGAACACTCCTACGCAACTCTATACGACGACTACGAACAGCGCCAGAGTCTCGAAGCGCGGCTTGTGAAAGCCGCTGATGTGCTGGATCTATTGATTGAAGTGCTCGCACTCGAACGCGCCGGCGCGCGCGGATTGGACGAGTTCTGGGAAGTCGCTGAGAAACCGGAATTCAATCTCGAAGGCGCTGCGGAACAGATAGTGCATGAACTTCTCGAGTCGATTCTGAAGTCGCGTAGTGAACTGGCTCAATAATGTTTGATTTCTTAGCGGACTTTTTCTCGGGTCTTACCTGGCGCACCATCCTGATCTGGGTTCTCGTTTTTGTTGGTACATTTCTTCTCAACCTCGCGATCGTCTCATTTATCCTCGTCAAATTGCCTAAGGATCACTTCAAGAACGACAAGTCAAAGCGCGTCACCGGTTCAAACGCGACCATTCGCGTTTTGAAAGTGATTGGAAAGAACGTCGGCGGATGGTTGTTAATCGCGCTCGGCATCGTTCTGTCTCTGCCCGGAGTCCCTGGCCAGGGATTACTCACGGTCCTCCTGGGCGTGATGCTCGTCGACTTTCCGGGCAAGCATCGGCTGGAACAGAAGTTGTTAAGTAGACCGGGGATAATAAACACGATCAACCGTTTGCGAGGACGATTTGGAAAGCCTGCACTCGAGCTTGAATGATGACCTTTGCGCGGTGGCGCGAAACTCACTACAATTTCCCGATTCTCTGGCGTTTGACGTATGATTGGCGCCTAAGGCTGATGCTCAAATATTTCAACGCCAGAATGGTGCCCGCCCGTTTACTGCTGTCAGTCTTCATTCTGTCAGTGCTGTTGTTTAGTGCCGGGTGTGGTCTATTCGGAGCGAAGAGAAAGATTCAGGTGCCGCAGCTTCTCGAACCGCTGAGAGCAGCTAACAGACAGCAACTGATTCAGGAGATCAACCGCCTCTCGACCGTTGAATCGATACATGGGAAGGTCGATATTCAGTTTGAAGACACGTCGTTTGCTTCCTTTGGAATTGCGGATCAATATCGATTAGTCGATGGCGATATCACGCTGCAACGACCAGGCAAGATCTATCTCGTCATTCAGTTTACGTTCGTTGACATTGCACAGATGGCTTCTGACGGCGAGCACTTCACTGTCGCAGTGTTGAAAGGCGACGATAAGTACAGGCGCTTTGTGAAGGGAACAAACAGCGCCGACTACGGGAAACTCCAGACCGACGGAACTACTGAAAAACAAAACGACGAGCAGAAAAAACAGAAAGAGACGGTGAGCGCGCTCGCGAATCTGCGTCCGCAGCATTTGACTGACGCGTTTATGATCCGTCCGATTGAGCCAAACAACTCTGTGCTCTATACGCAGAGTGAGTTTTTTCAGGAAGAACCTGACACGCGCGCACAAGCGAAAAAAAACGCGCGCGTCATGCGCGGTTATTATCTGCTCGAAGAGGTTTCAACCGCGAGTGGCGATACAAAGATATCGCGACGTTTTTGGTTTGATCGCGTCAATGGCATTCGGCTGGCTCGTGTGCAAAGCTACGACGATAAAGGCAGCTTGATCACAGACGTTTCTTATTACAATGAAAAATCTTTGGGCAGCGGCACGACAGCGTCACTGCCGAGCCGCATTGAAATCACGCGGCCACAGGATCAATACAAACTGAGCATTACTTATCAGGACTCCACATCAGTCGAACTGAATCGGAAATACGGTCCGAAAGCTTTTGTGCTGGAAAACAAGTGGCAGTTACCGGAAGTCGATCTCGATGCGCCGAACAACAAGGTAACAGTCAAACAGTAATCGATGAGAACCATTTTAACAGCCGAAGATCTGGTGAAGGTTTACCGCATTGGCAAGGTCGATGTGCCGGCGTTGCGCGGAGTTTCGCTCGAAGTTCAGGAAGGTGAGTTTTTGGCGATCATGGGACCGTCCGGTTGCGGTAAATCCACGATGCTACATCTCCTTGGTGGCTTGCTGACGCCGACGTCCGGTCGAATCGTGATCGACGGCGACGACATCACCGCCGCATCAGACGCAAAACGCACGGCGGTGCGCCGCAAAAAAATCGGATTTGTTTTCCAAAGATTCAATCTTTTCCCGACACTCACCGCTGAAGGAAATCTCCGACTAGCGGAGCGAATTCACGGCAACGGCGGCGGCGATCCGCAGCTTCGTCGTGACGTGCTGCGGCTGCTGGGTCTGGAAAACAAACTTCATCACAAACCACTCGAGTTGTCGGGCGGCGAGCAGCAGCGAGTCGCTTTGGCGCGAGCAGTTGTGACGCGTCCGGCCATCGTTCTGGCTGACGAACCGACCGGAAATCTCGATTCCGAGAACTCGGCCCTGGTACTTAACATGTTCCAGGAGTTGAATTACCGCTTCAATCAAACCATCATCATGATCACTCATAATCCGGAAGCTGCGGCGATGTGTAAACGAATCGTGCAGATGCGTGATGGGCACATTGTCGAGCAAACGTCCTCAGTACGGCTATAGGTCAGATAGGACGTAGGCGTTCTTATATGACCTATCCGCAGCTCAGATTGTGTTAAAATCAACCCGACCCGCCAGCCGCGGTTCGCGTGGCTGCTTACTTGCAAGCTTGAGAACGTGCGAGGCCTTTTAACCACACTTAAGAAGATCTTCTTCTGGAATTACGCGCGCAATACCTGGCAATGGGATCTGCTTTGTGTGGTCATATTAATCTTCATTTTTTTGACACCAAATTGGTGGTTTTCGAGCAGCGAACGGGCTCAGGGAACGATGCATCAAAGCCCAGTTCCCAAAACACTGGTGTTGAGACCTGAAGATATTGGTAATGAAGGGGATAGCGGTCGGATCAAGCAGCGTATCGAAGCTCTGACAGGGCGCAAAGACTTTGAGGTGCTTGAGGTACGCCCCGTGCGTGATTCGGAGGGACGGACTCTTAGTTTCGAGGTTGACATACGGTAGTCTTTCCCTATAATTGCGAGGTTTTTTGCGCGCCCGCACGCGAAAGGAGAAACTGGTAAGGAGTATTTATGAAGAGATTGATTTCATCGGGCCTGATGTTCGCTTTCATATTGTCGACACTCGTCTTAGTGACCCCGGCCACGACGAATGGTCAGGGAGCGGGCCTCGTTAGTTCTGTTTTGAGCCGGTTGGAAAAGAACCGTGCGAGTTTGAAGTCTTTACGCGCCGGTATCAGCATGGTGAAGTACAACTCGCAGCTCGGCGTCGAAGATAAATATAACGGCGTGGTGATTTACCTCCCTGGTGGCGGACGGCAAGCCTCAGTCAGGATCGACTGGAGCAGCCCGCGACGTGAAGTAATGGCGGTT
>DATEWS010000903.1:0-3362 GCA_035257785.1 Pyrinomonadaceae bacterium | reverse complement strand
CCCGAGTTCGCACGCGTCGCGAGCGCGCAGTTTAGTGAGATCGATCGACGTTACGACGCCCTGGAGGCCTTCACAAAAAAACAGCAGGACACGCTCACACAGCTCGCGAAAACAAACAGCGAACACGAGGCCGCATTAACTCAATCTATTTCCGAACATCGTACCGCGATTGCAAAAGCCGAGGACGACGTCCGCGCCGCGATCGCGCGATTCTCGGCCCAGTTGCAACACGCGCGATCGGAATTGAGTATTCAGGCTAACAGTATCAACGCGCTTTCACATGTCACGCCTCAGATCTCCGCCGATGTCTCCGGCGATACACATCAGCTCGACGCACTCTACGCGGCGCTCGAAGATCGTTTTCGTGGGCGTCGGGACGAGATCAAGGAACGTTTCAAAGTCTATTTGCCGTACGTCAAAGACCGGGCGCCCGTCGTTGATCTTGGTTGCGGACGAGGCGAGTGGCTGGAAATTCTGAGTGAGGGCGGGATCGAAGCAAGCGGCGTCGACACGAATCTCATTCAGCTCGAACAATGTCGCGCCCGCGATCTCAACGTCAGTGAAGAAGATTTTCTTACTTATCTCCAACGGCTGGACGACGCAAGCATTGGCGCAATCACGGGTTTCCATATCGTCGAACACGTCCCCCTTAAAACCTTAGTCACCCTCTTGAATGAAGCACTACGCGTGCTGCGTCCGGGCGGCGTCGTTATCTTCGAAACTCCCAACCCTGAAAATGTTCTGGTCGGCAGTAATTACTTCTACATGGACCCGACGCATCGCAATCCCCTGCCCCGCGAGTTGTTGGAATTCCTGCTGGAGAGTCGTGGCTTTGAAGCGATCGAGCTCCTGAACTTGCACCCGTGGGAGTCGGCTCGAGTCGCGGGCGAGAGCGAGTTGACGGAACGCTTCAACACTTACTTTTACGGACCGATGGATTACGCTATCGTAGGCCGGAAAGCCCGTCCATGAGAATCCTCATTGCCACGGTCCAGGTTCCTTTCATTCGCGGCGGCGCAGAGATTCACGCGGAAGGTCTGCGCGATGCACTCCGCAACGCGGGACACGAAGCGGAGATACTCGCGATTCCCTTTAAGTGGTATCCACCCGAAAAGATTCTCGATCACATTTTGGCGTGCCGTCTGCTCGATGTTTCGGAAGTTGCGGGCACGCGTGTTGACCGGCTCATCGGTTTGCGCTTCCCTGCTTACCTGATTCCGCACCCGAACAAGGTGCTCTGGATTTTGCACCAGCATCGCACTGCATATGAGCTTTGGGACCACGCACTCAGCGATCTCGTCTACTATCCCAACGGTTCGCAAGTGCGCGACGCGATTGAACATGCCGATCGCAGGTTGATCCCGGAAGCGCAGGCGGTGTTTGCCAACTCCCGCAATGTGGCCCAGCGTCTCAAGCGATTCTGCGACATCGATTCCACGCCGCTTTATCACCCGCCTCCGAATGCCGGAGAGTTTTACTCCGCCGATGCCGAAGACTACTTGTTCTTTCCGAGTCGACTTTGCATTCCCAAGCGACAGGAGCTCGCGCTCGAAGCGCTGGCCGTGACGCGCAATCCGGTGCGACTTAGCTTTGCCGGAACTTCGGACCATCCGGATTACAAGGACAAGCTGCAATCCCTCGCGCGCAAACTTAAGGTCCAGAAACGTGTCGAGTGGCTGGGCAGCATCAGCGAGGACGAAAAGCGGTCGCGCTACGCACGCGCGCTGGCGATTGTTTACCCGCCCGTCGATGAAGATTACGGTTACGTAACTCTCGAGGCGATGCTGGCGAGTAAACCTGTGATCACGTGCCGCGATTCAGGTGGCCCACTGGAATTTGTCGTAGATCAAACGACTGGACTGATCACAGATCCAACGCCTGAAGCACTCGCCGCTGCTTTCGATTTCATTTGGGAGAATCGGGCGCAGGCGAAAACGTGGGGTCAGGCTGCGCGCGATCGTTACGCGAGTCTCAATCTTTCATGGTCCAACGTTGTTCAAAAACTGCTCGCATGAAGATCAACTGGTTCTGCCCGCTGCCGCCGGCCAAGACAAGCATCGCCGACGACTATCTCGCCGGCATACTGCCGTCGCTGAGCAGGCAATGCGAACTCACGTTGTGGACCGCTCAAAGCGACTGGGATCGTGAGCTGGAGCAAGTCGCACGCGTTCGCCACTTCGATCCTTACGCGATCAGTTGGCCGGAGTTACACAAGGCCGATGTAACCTTCTACAACATCGGTAACAATCATCTCTTCCACGGTTCGATTTGGCAGGTGAGTCGCCGCCATCCGGGAATCGTGATCCTGCACGACCTGCGCGTACACCAGTTCTTCGACAGTTTGTACCGCGCGCAATGGCGCGATGTCGCTGGATACCTCGCGCAAATGAGGCGTCACTACGGAGATGAGGGACTGCGCGTCGCAAGTGAATTCGTCTCCGGCGTCGTGAATATCGACTTCATGAGTCAACGCTACCCACTCACGGCGCTCGCCCTCGAAGACTGTCTCGCTGTGTTGGTTCATTCGCCGGAAGCTTTCGAACAAGTCGAGGCGATGAAGCAATGGCCAATAGCCTTGGCCTCTTTGCCGCGCACGCTTCCGCCTCAAAGTAATGACGGCTTTTTCCGTCCGACCGAACCGCCATATCGAATCGTCATGTTTGGTCACATGGGCCGCAACCGCCGGCTCAGTGCTGTACTGGAAGCGCTCGGGGCGATGCCGGAGCGCAATGCTTTTCAATTGGAGATTTTTGGCGACTTGACCGACGGGCGACATTTGCGCAGCCAGATTCGAAAGCTCGGCCTGGGCGAGGTGGTCCAACTACATGGCTATGCACCAGAAGACGAGTTGAACAAGGTGCTGCAAACGTCTCACCTTGCGATCAACCTGCGCTATCCGACGATGGGCGAGGCGTCGGGAAGCCAGTTACGTATTTGGTATCACGCACTGCCGAGTCTCGTGACCGACGTTGGCTGGTACGCGACTTTGTCGCGCGACACGGTGGCCCACGTGCGCCACGAACACGAACGCGACGACATACAGTCTCACCTGTCGGCTTTCCTCAAAAACCCGGAGCAGTTTGCGCAGATGGGTCAAAGGGGATTACGGACGCTTCGCGAACAACACGATCCTGAGAAGTACGTGGAGACAGTGCTGGACATGGCAGCGAACGCCCGCCAGTTTCGAGTGCGCAAATCAGCCTATGATTTAGCGAGAACCGCGGGAAGAATTATGGGCTCCTGGACCAGCAATGCCAGCCCGGAGCCCATCAGAATCGCCGAAAAGATTCATGAGATCTTCATGACCATTGAATAGAACAAGTCAGGAAGAGGGGCTTGCCCCCGCTGTTTATTGAATTGGA
>DATEWS010000902.1:0-6415 GCA_035257785.1 Pyrinomonadaceae bacterium | reverse complement strand
TACATGCCGTCACCGGTGGAAAGGTCCGGGCGCTGAAGTCCTTCGCCGCTACCGACGTAAATCGTGTCGGGACTTGAAGGCGCCACCGCGAGTGCGCCGATCGAACCGGTGGGTTGATCGTCAAAGATCGGTTTCCAGGTGTGGCCGTAGTCTGTAGTTTTCCAGACCCCGCCGTTGTTGACTCCTATATAAAAGACATTTGGTTGACCCGGAACGCCGGTCGCGCCGACGGTTCTCCCGGCACGGAACGGTCCAATCATCCGCCACTTCATCCCCTGCAACAGATCGCTTTGTGCTTGGATCGGGTTATTGATTGCGAACAACAGGAGACAGAGCAGCGCGCCAGCTCGACGTGGAGTCATCAAATTGTTTCCTCAACAGTTAGACAGGATTTACTCGGGTAACAGGATTTCCTTTTACTTCATCCTGACCGTCATGTAAATCCTTTCGATTGCGCCGGAGAATTAGGGCGGAGATAAACGTCATGATCAATCCGACCGGCAGCGGTTCAAGCAAGGTAAAGGCGACGTTATAAAAGATGTTCGAATACATCTCCTGAAATTTCCTCATGTCCTCCGTTTGTTTGGCGAGTTCGGCGGCCGTAGCACCGTGGGCGCGCGCGTCTTCGAGCGCGAATGCTGCGTACTTCTCCGCGAAATCGGGCATGAAGTTGAAGTAGACGAACTCCCACGTGATCACGTAGAAAGCACAAGTGATGAGCATTATTAAGAGGCCGACGCTGAGCGCGCGGCCGAAACTGATGCGCCCGTCACCAACGTTTTCGCGGTAAGAGCGAATGCCAAAGAAGACTAATAAAAAGGACAGCACCATCGTGGTGTAGCCGATAACCATGCCCCTGGTCATGCCGATCTGGTGCATGAACGGCACGGTCGCGAGCATCAACGCGGAAATGATCGCGCCCGAGATCAAACCAAAGGTCAAAACAATTTTTTTCATCGACGTTGTCTCCTCAGTGATTTGGAAAAGCGTGGCGCAATCTACGTTTGCGGGTTCGAATTGTCGTCATACTTTAGGGTGATTTCGTTTGTTGGCGGGAAAAATACTACTTTCGGACTAAAGCTATCCACAGATTACACAGATTTTTATTTCATGTGTGTTAGGGGATGAGTCCCATCTCTTTGCCGATTTGAACGGCTTGAGTGCGGCGCCTGGCGCTGAGCTTGTCGAAGAGACGACTCGAGTGAGTCTTGACGGTGTTTTCGCTGACGAAGAGTTTGTCGGCGATTTCGCGGTTGCTCAAGCCCTGGGCGATCAGTTCGAGGATTTCCAGCTCGCGACGCGTGATGCCGAGATCTTTCAGACGCTGTTCATTCAAGGCGAAGGTTTGCGTTGCCGGTACAGGAACTTCCTTGACGATCAGCACTTCTTTCTTCTTCGTTAACTTCAGTCCCAGCCAGATTCCGACCGAGGCGAAGATCAGGGCGACGAGTCCGGCGTAAATCTCCATCGAGTGCTCGACCACCAGAAACTTGAACTCGACCAGCTTCAAGATGACGATCAGCACGCCGCCGCAAAGGCCGTAGATCAGTGTGTGGATAAGCGTCTGTCTCTTCACGCGCCGCAGAGGATCTCACGCAACGGCGCAACGGCGCAATGTAAATCAATTTTCTTGCGCCGCCGCGCCGCTGCGTAAGGGCTCTCCATCTGACTCCTAAAAAATTAGTTGACAGTCTTAAAATGCCTCTCTATACTCCTAAAAACTTAGGAGACAGTATGGCGCGACCGAAGACCGAGAACCTGACCCCGCTCGAATTGGAAATCATGCACGTGCTCTGGGAAACCGGACCGGCGAACGTGCAGACCGTCCAGCAAAAACTCAAACGTGACCTCGCTTACACCACCGTCCAGACGATGCTGAACATCCTCGAGCGCAAAGGCAAAGCAAAACGAACCCTGAAAAACCGCGCCTATTTCTACAAACCCGCCGTGAGTCGAAAACAAGTCGTCGGCAAACATGTGAAGGACGTCGTCGATCGTCTCTTCGGCGGCTCCGCGGAGAGCCTCGTGATGAGTCTTCTCGAAACGAAACATCTCACGCCCGAAAAGCTCGCGCGCCTGCACGAGTTAGTTAAGGAGGATGAAGCCCATGACAATAAGTAGCCAACTGCTGCTGACGTTTTTACTCAACGCCGTTTGGCAGGTTGCGCTCATCGCGGGCCTCGCTGTTTCCGGCTCATGGCTGCTGCGAAACTCGGTCGCGCGTTATCGCCACTGGCTCTGGGCGAGTGCGCTTTGTCTCGCGTTCTTCGTTCCCGCATTCACTGCCTCACAAATGTTGCTCGACAATATCCCTCAATCAAATACACCGCTGACATTCGAAACGATTCCGCCGCTCATGACCGACACTGTGCCTGTAGTCTCCACTGCAACTACATCACTGCCCGGAACGTTCCGTCTTAACCAGACTCTCGGCTTCGCACTGCTCGCAGTCTATTTCGGATTTCTACTCTATCGCAGCTTCAAACTGATTCAGGCGTGGCAAACAACACGCAGCATCCGCCGCAGTTCGGTCGAACTCGAGCCGGACGCTCGAATCGGGGAAATCATTCGTCGTTGCGAACTCGAAATCGGCACGCGCTCGCGAAAAGTAAAAGTCTTTCGCTCGGAGACGCTGCCGGTGCCGGTCACCATTGGGCTCTTTCATCCAGCCATCATTCTGCCTGAGCCACTCTTGCGCGAAGGTAATGTTGAATTACTCACCTCCGCCATCGCACACGAATTTATTCATGTTGCGCGGCAGGATTATGGGCTCAACTTCATATACGAATTACTGTTTGTTCCGATCTCGTTTCATCCGGCCGCTGCGTTATTAAGACGCCGGGTCAAACAAACTCGCGAACTCTGTTGCGACGAGCTCGTGGCGGAGCGAATTTTGAATGCCGAAGTTTATGCGCGCTCGCTCGTGCGGCTTGCCAGTTCTGCGCCACCTCTGCGTCGTCTCTCCATTACTACAACCGTAGGCATCGCCGATGCTGACATCCTGGAGGCCCGTATCATGTCGTTGTTGAGAAAACCCGAGTTGAATACACGCTGGAAGAAGTTGTTGTTGGTCGCGGTATCGTTGCTGTTGCTGGTGCCGTGTGTTGCCGCGGCGACGTATGCGATGCGGTTTGACGTCGAGACCAAAGCGCAGGAGCCTGCGCCGCAGGACCAGGAGCGTAAGGAAAAAGACAAAGTCGAGATGCGACGTCGTGAAGGTCGCGAGGAAATACTCGATCCGCGCGTTCGCGAGGAGATGGAGCGCAAAGAGCGGATCGAAATGGAAATGCGCGAGGTCCGACAGGCTGCACTCATCCGTCTCGCAAAGATCAATATGGACCAGGCGATTCAGATTGCTACCAGCCAGAATCCCGGAAAGGTCCTGTTGTGTAGTCTCGAGGCAACTCGCTGGAAAGAGCCCGGAAAGTTGGCTGACGACGGCGTTGTGTTCTACCACGTCATGATAGCCAACGAAAACAGCGAAGGCGCGGCGCACGTCTGGGTGAACGCGATCGATGGTTCAATCATCAAGACGGAGAAAGAACTACCGCGGAAGCGCGAACCATAACCTCGCCCACAGATTACACGGATGAATGCTGATCATGCCGCTCTCTTAGATCTGTGTTCATCCGCGTAAATCTGTGGTTTCAAACTGTCCATCAACTCCTGAAATCCCGGCAGATCCAGTGACTGTGGTCCATCCGAGAGCGCACGTTCCGGACACGGGTGCACTTCAATCAACAAGCCATCAGCACCAACAGCCGCCGCGGCTTTCGACATCGGCGTGATCAAACTTCGCAATCCCGTTCCATGTGAAGGATCTGCAAGCACCGGCAAGTGCGAGAGTTCT
Organism: Pyrinomonadaceae bacterium; assembly: GCA_035257785.1. Taxonomy (GTDB): domain Bacteria; phylum Acidobacteriota; class Blastocatellia; order Pyrinomonadales; family Pyrinomonadaceae; genus PSRF01. Next base: position 2,565 of record DATEWS010000902.1, on the reverse strand, counting down.
TTGACGAGGGCCACCGCCGCCAGATCGAGCGTGTTTCGCGTCGCGGTTTCAAAAGTCTTGATGCCACGTTCACACAACACCACATTTGCGTTACCGCCGGCGAGCAGATACTCAGCCGCCAGTAACCACTCCTTCACCGTCGCCGATGGACCGCGTTTCAACAGCACGGGTTTCGAGACGCACGCGAGTTTGCGTAACAGCGAAAAGTTTTGCATGTTGCGCGCGCCAACCTGCATCATGTCTGCATACTCTTCGACGATCTCGACGTCCGCTTCGCTCATTACTTCAGTCACGATCGGCAAACCCGTCTCCTTGCTCGCGCTTTGCAAAAAACGCAGCGCCTCGACGCCGAGTCCCTGGAAGTCATAAGGAGAAGTACGTGGTTTGTAAGCGCCGCCCCGCAGCATGTTCGCGCCTGATGCTTTGACGGCGCGCGCCGTCTCCATCAATTGCTCTTCTGACTCCACTGAACATGGTCCAGCGATCACGACAAGGTCGCCGGCGCCGATCTTCGTGCCGCGCACGTCTACGACGGTTCGAGTCGGTCGCAGTTGGCGGCTGACGAGCTTAAACGGGTGCGAGATCTGAATGACTTCATCAACGCCGGGCGCGGCGCGCAGCGCTTCGATTTCCGAGCGGCGCCCGCTGCTGCCGATAGCCCCAATGATGGTGCGTTCCGCGCCTTGAACAACGTGTGCCTGGAAACCACATTCCTTGATTCGGTCGATGATGTGGTTGATTTCGTCGGGGGTTGCGTTGGTTGACATGTTGACGATCATGATTGTGTTTCCTTTACTGACAATTTAGGGCTGGATAAGAGGAGGAATCGGGTGTAGTTGTCCGCGTGGTCCTGGATGTTTTTGCAAATGATTGATCCGCCGTAGAAATCTGCGGCGCCCTGGCCGGCGATGGCCGCGAGTTTTGGATCACCGAGACGAATCACTTCAGCGACGCTGCCGGCAGTGTCGTCGGCGACAACTGATTTGAGTTTGGGATGTGTTTGAAAAAAGCGACTGCACTGCGCGAGTGCGACTGGATGTGACTGCACCGTTTCGATCGCCTCGAGCGATGTGCCGGGACAGCCGATCAGGTGTTGCTCGACTTTAATTTGAATCTCGTCGATAACGGTCAAAGAACTCGATTTCAACAAGTCGACGGAAGGTTGCACTACGCCCGCGATCGTGTTTTCAACTGGAGCCAGCAGGTAATCGGCGACGCCGTTATCAAGACTGCTGTAGAGCTCCGCGAAGGTTCGTCGCGGCACGAGCTCGATCTCGGCGCCGAGCAGTTTGTGCGCAGCCTCTTCACTGAACGCGCCGCGTTCGCCCTGAAAAGCGATTCTCGGTTTTGCGTTAGTCGTTGTCACAAAGCGATACCTGCCTGAACTCGTCTCGATTCATGAATGATCCGTCGAAAAACTTTGCCGATCGCACGTTCGTCAAGCGGGCCGCAGTTGATCTCCTTTAGCCGTTGCAGGACGGTGCGCTCGCGGTCTGGATCGCAGAAGGGAAGATCCGCGGCCTGTTTTAGTGCGCCGACCTTGAGAGCGAGGCGCGCACGCATATTGAGAAGTCGCAGCAGCTCGGCGTCGATATCGTCAATTTCTTTTCGCCAATGGTCTATGTCCATGATTCAAACTCCGGGCAATAAAAAACCAGCCGCGACTTCAGGATCGCGGCTGGCTCGTTGAAGGTGTTTGTGCTTTTTTCTAGGTTGTCAGCACATCATTTTCAAGCTCCGCCAGTCCGCTCTCCGTAAAGGAGTAGCGGTAGGTAAAGGCGAAGTAGAAAAATGTACGAGTGCTATTCATGACCTCGGCTACTATAGGTAAGAGGGAAATTTTCTGTCAAGAGATTTCTCGAGTGAGAGTGAGCGTGGTATCACATAACGCCTCTGGACCGAGTTGGAGCCGTATAAAAGTTGCCAACTGTTGCAAAGAGTGGTAAATCTCTCCGTCAAGTTAGCCCAGAGTTCGCCTCAGGAAGGTTTGACAATGCTTATTGGTCGCCTTCAGGTCCTTCCGCTAATAATCTTCTTTTGTTCGGTCGCCGCTGTAGCTCAACCTGCGAGTCCGCAGTACACGGTCACTGAATTGGGGGATTTCTCCGCTCGAGCACTTAATAACTCCAGCAGTGTTGTCGGTTCGATGGGGAACAGCGCTGTTCTCCTCCGCAATGGTGTGTTAACCGACATAACTCCGACTGGTGGTGTGATCGCACAAGCAAACCGAATCAACGATTTCGATCAGATTGTTGGGCACGTCTTCCTTTGTGACATGGTGGGAGGCAATTGCGTTAATGGCAGAACCCGCGCGTTTGTTTTTGATCGCGGCGCATCGACGGTTTTAGGTACCCTTGGTGGTCGAGACAGCCAGGCACTTGGAATTAACAATGCGGGACAAATAGTTGGATGGTCGGATACGGCCGGTCCCACACCAGGCGTAAGTGGGCCTGAGCATGCATTCATTTTTCAAAACGGAGTAATAGAGGACATAGGAACAAAAACGACGTCTAACGGGACTTGGGCGTCCAGCATCAATAAAACCGGACAAGTGTCAGGTTGGGC
>DATEWS010000901.1:0-7714 GCA_035257785.1 Pyrinomonadaceae bacterium | reverse complement strand
TGTGCCTGAGAAAACGATCGGACAGCGGATCTTTCGCGCCAAGAAGACTCTCTCGGAAGCTCATGTGCCTTTTGAGATGCCGCGTGGGGAGGAGTTGCGTCGCAGGGTGAAGTCAGTGCTCTCCGTGGTCTACCTGATCTTCAATGAGGGACATACCGCGACCTCAGGAGAGGAGTGGATGCGTGCTGCACTCTGCGACGAGGCGTTGCGGCTCGGACGAATGCTGGTGCAACTTCTTCCCGGCGAGTCTGAAGCTCACGCGCTCCTGGCTCTTATGGAACTCAATGCGTCGCGTACAGCGGCCCGACGTGGAAGCAACGGTGAAGCGGTGTTGCTGCCGGATCAGGATCGCTCTTTGTGGGACGACACGCAGATTCAGCGAGGAATGTCCGCGCTGGAACACGCGGAAACGCTCGGTGGCGGCGCTGGATACTATGCGTTGCAGGCAGCGATTGCTGCGTGTCACATGCGAGCTCACAAAGCCGAAGATACTGACTGGGAACGGATCGTTCTTCTCTACGACGCACTGATGCAAACCACGCCATCTCCCATCGTCGCACTGAATCGAGCGGTCGCCGTGAGTATGGCCCACGGCCCGACCGCCGGGCTTGATGCACTCGATAACATAGCCACGCCCGCAGCTGACTCCGTTCTCGCTGGCTATCATCTGCTTCACAGTGTTCGCGGAGACCTGCTGATGAAGACGGGCAACTTCCCTGAAGCGCGTAACGAAATCCAGCGCGCGATCGCAATGACTAAAAATCTGCGGGAACAGGAACTGCTGACGGAAAAGTTGAAGCAGATTGAGAACGCTGATCACAATCAACTTCAGTAAGGCCACTTCCAATCGCGAATTTCAGGCATATCCTCTCCGTGCTCCGCAATATAACGTTTGTGCTCCAGACGCTTGTCGCGCATCTGCTGCATCAAATGCGCGCCGGCGGATTCCAGCTTTGGAACACGATCGATAACGTCCATCACGAGATGAAAGCGATCGAGGTCGTTCAGAACGACCATATCAAAAGGCGTTGTCGTCGTGCCTTCTTCCTTGTAGCCGCGCACGTGCAAATTCCGATGGTTGTTTCGACGGTAACTCAAACGGTGAATCAGCCACGGATAACCATGAAAAGCGAAGATGATCGGTTTACTTGTCGTGAAGAGCGAATCGAATTCTTTATCTGACAATCCATGTGGATGCTCGCTTTGCGGCTGCAATGTCATGAGATCCACAACGTTGATGACGCGAATCTTCAGATCCGGAAAGTGCCGGCGCAGAATATCGACCGCAGCCAATGTTTCCAGCGTCGGTACGTCGCCCGCGCACGCCATTACAACATCAGGTTCAAGGCCATCGTCATTGCTGGCCCATTGCCACATGCTGATTCCCTCGGCGCAATGCGTCATGGCCGCATCCATGTCGAGATACTGCAACGCCGGCTGTTTGCCTGCAATCACGACGTTTATGTAGTTGTAGCTTCGCAAACAATGGTCCATCACTGACAACAAGCTGTTCGCGTCCGGCGGAAGATAAACTCGAACGACGTCAGCTTTTTTATTTACAACGTGATCGATAAAGCCAGGATCCTGATGGCTAAACCCGTTATGATCCTGTCGCCAAACGTGCGACGTGAGCAGGTAATTCAGCGAAGCAATCGGCCGTCGCCAGGGAATGTGACGAGTCACTTTCAACCATTTTGCGTGCTGGTTGAACATCGAATCGACGATGTGAATGAAAGCCTCGTAACACGAGAACAAGCCATGGCGACCGGTCAGTAAGTAACCTTCGAGCCATCCCTGGCAGAGGTGTTCGCTAAGAACTTCCATCACGCGTCCGTCCGTTGATTCGTGTTCGTCATACGGAGACGTTTCCGCCATCCAGACTCGATCAGTAACTTCAAACAATGCATCGAGGCGGTTCGAGGAAGTCTCGTCTGGTCCAACGACACGGAAGTTGTGCTCATCGAGATTGAGTTTCATCACGTCACGCAGGAATTTACCGAAAACGCGGGTTGCTTCAGCTTGAACAGTTCCCGGTTTTGGAACTGCGACGCCGTATTCGCAATAGTCCGGCAGCTTAAGGCTCTTTAGCAGCAAACCACCGTTCGCGTGCGGATTTGCTCCCATGCGACGCTCGCCTTGCGGAGCCAGATCCGCAAGTTCAGGCCGTAGTTTTCCAGCTTCGTCAAATAGTTCGTCGGGCTTGTAACTCCGCAGCCATTCTTCCAATATGCGCAGGTGCACCGGATTCTTGGCGGGTTCCGACACGGGAACCTGGTGAGAACGAAACGTCCCCTCGACTGGCTTTCCATCAACGAACTTTGGTCCCGTCCATCCTTTGGGCGAGCGTAAAACGATCATGGGCCACTGCGGGCGTTCAGCATGATTACTCGCTCGCGCGTTCGTTTGAATGGTCTCGATTTCGTCAAAGACTGTGTCGAGAGTTGCGGCCATGAGTTCATGCATGGCTTCCGGCTCGTCACCTTCGACAAAATAAGGCTTGTGCCCATAACCGGTGAGTAAGCTGGTCAGCTCTTCGTTGCTGATGCGCGCGAGCAGCGTCGGATTGGCGATCTTGTAGCCGTTCAAATGCAGGATCGGCAGTACCGCACCGTCACGAATGGGATTCAGAAACTTGTTTGAATGCCAGCTCGCTGCCAGCGCGCCCGTTTCAGCTTCACCGTCGCCTATAACACAAACGGCCAGCAGATCAGGATTATCAAAGACAGCGCCGTACGCGTGTGCCAGTGAGTAACCGAGTTCACCGCCTTCATTGATTGAACCGGGAGTTTCCGGGGCAACGTGGCTGGGGATGCCGCCAGGAAAAGAAAACTGTTTGAAGAGTTTCTTCAGACCCTGCTCATCTTCGGATATGTCGGGGTAGAACTCGGTGTAGGTACCCTCGAGATATGTGTTGGCGACCAGGCCGGGTCCACCGTGACCCGGTCCGGTCACGTAAATCACGTTCACATCGCGCAGTTTGATGAGTCGATTCAGGTGAACGTAAATGAAGTTCAGGCCCGGCGTCGTTCCCCAATGTCCTAACAGTCTTGGTTTTACGTGCTCGAGCTTAAGCGGCTCGCGTAACAGCGGGTTACCATAAAGGTAGATTTGACCAACTGACAGATAGTTGGCGGCGCGCCAATACGCGTTCAGCAGGTTCAGTTGTTCGTCCGATAATCGCTTCGTTTGCACCTTCCCGTTCATGCTCGTTCTCCTCAGTATGTTTATTTTGAGGAAATTTATCTCGAGCTTCAAGATCGGAAATCGAGGGGTGAGATTTATCTATCGTTCCACAACACCATCATCAGGATCGCGTCGGCGGTGCCGTCCATCGTTGGTTCGTTGGTTGAATAATCACCGACGTCGTCGTGGTAGACGAGTTCCGCCGTCTGAAACTCCGCAAACTCGTCAGGCTTCTCCAAGTGGAGGCCGCGAAGACTGTTGTAAGTTTTTGCGGCAATTGGACCATCGACCAGACCACCCGGTACGAGTTTCTTCATAATCTGCACGATCGGCAGATGAACATCCTCGGGAAACTCGCCGTTCAGGGGAATGGCAGTGAACATCGAAGTACCCCACGGGTTCCGGCCCAACAGCCAGTCGCGGTGCGCAAGCATTGCCGCGTGATAACGCATGTCGCCCGTCATGCGCTCGTACAACAGCACCTGCGTGATAAATGCAACCACCAGATTGTTTGAACACCAGAGAAACGGGACGCCTACGTGATACGGGTTTTGCTGGCCGCGCCGAATTACACGTTCAATGCCGTCGCGGTAGTAAGCGGCGAGTTGCGCTTTTGTCCTCGCATCAACAAGCGGGTACAAGACAAAGTGGCCGGCGTTCATGAATGGATAAAACTGATAATGGTCGGCTGTCTCGTGCTGCATCCATGACGTTGCACCAATCATGCTTGCATACCGGGTCGCGTCAACGAGGTATGAACGCTTGCCAGTTGCTTGAAATAGCTCCGCGGCGGCCCACTCCATGTCGTCGGCCCACGTGTCTTCGTTATAACGATAAGGTGCACCGTACGAATTCCCTTGCTGGTAACCCTCGTTGCGTTTACCCAGGTTGTAAAGCTCGATAGCGGCCTTCAGACATTTCTGCGCGAACAGCGGATCGTGTAGATCGTTTTTCCAAATGCGATACGCCATCGCCATCGCCGCCGCAGATCGTCCGGCAATATTGGCTACACCTGTCGCTTTGCTTTTCCATTCTCTGAGTCCCTGGGGTTTACCGTTTGCGAAGTAGACTGGGCGATAACTATTTGGTCCCCAACCATAATCCGCGATGTCCTGATCGGGTAACTTGAAGCCCCGGTGATCTCGATCGTCCGCCACCTGATGAAACAACTGGTCGGGAGCAGGATGGAGTTTGTGAATCCAGTCGAGTCCCCACTTCGCTTCGTCGAGAACGTCGGGAATTCGATTGGGCTGCGGCCGGCCCAGTGCATCGACTGTATCTTTGAATTTATTTCGGGCGAGCTCGAAGCTGAGTAGCATTCGCGCAGTCGCATTGCTGGCGGTGATCAAGTACTTCAATTGGTCTCCAGCATCGTGCCAGCCTCCACTCGCGTCCATGAAACTTCCGTCCGGAACCGGAGCATACACGGTGCGACCGTCACGCATGTGACAGACCATATCGAGGTAAGGGTTATAACCGCAGCGCTGTTGGCGCATGAACAAGAGCAACTCGTCCTGATACGGCGGATATGGACCGATCGAAAACTCTTGTGAAATCGTGCTGCTGTCTTCGAGTTCGGCAACGTATCGGCCGGGTTGCCGGTAGGTTGAGAAGTCGAGTTCGTAGTAGTACGGAAATTTGCCACCCCAATTTGGCGGCGCTACGGTCTGCAATGGACCACGAAAGACAACACGGTGCGCGGCGCTTCGGAGAACAAAATCGCCGCGCAAAGGAGTCCTGGAAAACGCGATCGCGATCTTGGTATCTGCGGCCAGATATCCCACCTGGTTAATACGTATGTAAGTGTTGGTTTGCCCGAGCGAAATGCCCGAACCGAGGAATACAAACAGTGCCGCGAGTAATAAGTGTCGTTGCCGGCTGTTGCTCATCGTCCGCCCTTGAATTAACGCGGTGCGCTCGCAGTCACGCGACGGTTGAGGCGCGGCTCATCAAGCGGCAGATCAACCATCACAGGCGCGTGGTCTGAGATGCGATCCTTCGGGCCTTCATTCAACTCTTTCAGTGTACGGCCGAAGTGAGGTGCGAAACGATGCGGTTGGTTCTTGTCGTTAGGATCAGTGAGGGAAGGTGGTTTCACAAAGATCCAGTCCAGTTTGAACTTGCCGACGAAGCCGATCGTGCGTTCGACTTCGAAGGTAGTAATGAAGCCCTTGTTCCCTCGCTCGTTCGAATTTGCAAGCGTATCGTCTTTGGCGCCGATCGAGCGCTCACTTTCGCCTCGAAAATCGAATGAGTTGCCATCCGCGAAACGGAAGTCTTTCAGATCGTCGAAAAACTCGGCCTCGGGGTTCGGAGCAACCAGGGGAATGCTTTTCACGGTTGGATCCGCTTGCGTGCGGTAGGCATTCATTCCCGTGAGAAGCAGACTGGGCAACTTGATCCCCGTCAGAATTCCCAACGCCTGTTTGGCCCAAAAACTCTTGCTTCCGAAACGGTTCTTCAACGCGCGCTCGAGCGAGAGCGGAGTTCCATCGTGCGTCGAAGTGTTCATATCGCCGGCGACAACGAGGGCGGTATTTGTAGTACTGATGTGCTTCAGCAGTTCATTGAGTTGTTCGCGACGTCCTTTAGGTTTCGTTTTATCTTCCAAATGCGTCGCGACGATCGTCATACGTCCGCCGGGGATACGTTGATCGGCGATCTCGGCCGTTAACATCATTCGACCGCCACGGCGCACTTGTCGTTCTATCTTTTCGCGAAATACTACGTCGCCGGCTTTACGCTTGCCGGCTTCAAGTGGCCTCACGCTTTCGAGCTCTTGCGTGTACCAGTCGTGCGGCTGGTTCTCGAACGGTTGCAGCCGCACGTTCTCCAAAGGAAAACGACTCAGGATCGCCGTGCCATGCAACCCGCGGTAACGAGATTTATCAACAGCTATTTCTGTTTCGAGTTTCCGCCGGTCTTCGGCTGAAACTTCCTCAAAGCGTTCTGTCCCGAGCGCAATCGGATCAACTTCGACAAACTCCACTCCGTACGCATAATTCATCCGCAGCACGCTCGCAAGGTCGGCTGCGACGTTTCGATAGGCCGTTCGCTTCATTCCCCAATCGACTTCGTTCAGCACGATCACGTCTGCCTGCTTCATCAACGCAACCTGTTGCAGAATCTTTTTTCGATCCTGACTTCCAGCCGGATACGAAGATGAATCAAGCAGTTTGGCAAATCGTCTGGCATCGCTGAATGCGGCGCTTAATAATTCGTACTCGATCCCTTCTTCGATGTTCCACTGCACGACGCGAATGAACCTGCCGAGTTTTGGAGTTCTCGGCAGTAGTGGCTGCACTCCACGCGCAGAGGCTGCGTTGCTGATGAACGGCGTGGTTAGCAAACGATCCAACTTGACCTGCAACGCCTGCGGCAGATCTTTGTTCTCATACAACTGGACCAACTCGGCGTAAGTAAACAACTCCGGTTCTTGCGATTGTGCTTGCGTCGCCAAAGCGGTTGCTAAAAACAGCAGGGCCACTAGCGCCCAAGCCCGGACAGTACTTCGCTCATAACGTTTCATATACTCACCGGTTAAGAAAAAGTTGGGGATTAGCTGATTCGCCTGGTCCAATCCACCAGATTCTGGACCAACTGCCGGATTAATTCTTTCGACGTATTATCCGTCAGGTTCCCCTGCGCATCGAACCGCTCTGAGGCGTTGCCGATCATCACCTCCGGCTGATTCACAGGAAACATGTTGAGGAAGACCATCATCTGGCGCAGATGATATTGAGCGCGTGCCGTGCCAATCGCCCCAACTGAAGCGCCCATGATTGCCGCAGGCTTTCCATTCCATGCGCTGTCACCATAAGGTCTCGACGCCCAGTCAATCGCGTTCTTCAACACTCCAGGGACGGAGTAGTTGTACTCCGGCGTCACGAAGAGAATGGCGTCTGCCTCGCGTATTCGCTTCTTCAGTTCTACAACTTTCGCCGGAGGGTTCTGCTCGTCGTCCTGATTGAAGCCGGGAAGACCGTCAAGTTCGAAAGTTTCGATTGAAGCGCCTTCAGGGGCGAGTTCGGTCGCCGCTCGCAGCGTGGCACGGTTAAAAGAGTCATGTCGCAGACTGCCGGCGATTCCGAGAATGCGAACTGGTTTGCTCATTTTGTTCTTCCTTAGTCTGGTTTTGTTTTCATCTTAACTCTTTTTCATATGAAGCTTGTGATTAATCTAACGTGGCAAACCAACATTAAAGTCGACGCCATTGCGAACTTGTTAGAACCGGGTGACACTAAAGCAACATCGGCATGTAGTCATCACGATTCTGCTCTGTATAAACAGGAAGGGGTCTGCGGTTATGTCTATCAGCGAAACATTTCTTCCCGGAGTCGGACGGAAATTTCAGGTTGAGACAACAAGCGGCGATCGATTGGTCATAGTCATTCACGACGACGGCACGCGCGAGCTGTACCACTTCACGCGCCGTAACCTGGACCGACCTTCGTCTGTCCTGCTACTGACTGACGGCGAGGCGCGGCAGATCGCAGGCATCGTTGGCGGACTGACATACGTGCCTCGTAGC
>DATEWS010000900.1:0-2380 GCA_035257785.1 Pyrinomonadaceae bacterium | reverse complement strand
TCATGAAGTCGTCGCCAGTTAAATTGGTCAACGACTCATGACTCGTCTGCTCAATCGCTCGACGAAGATCGCCGTCGGTAATGATCCCCGCCAGACGCCCGTCAGGATCAACAACGCACACGGCGCCCAAGCCGCCCTTGCTTATCGCTCGCACCACGTCAACCCACGACGAGCCAGTGGCAATCGTCGGATTCTCGCCATCGCAGTGCATCAAGTCAGCAACGCGCAACGTCAGCCTTTTTCCCAATCTCCCGGCCGGATGATTAACCGCAAAGTCGTCCGGCGTCAGTCCTTTTACTTTCATCACTGTCATCGCGAGTGCATCGCCAATCGCAAGGGCGACAGTCGTGCTCGTCGTCGGCGCGAGATTTAAAGGACACGCTTCCTTATCAACCGACGCATCGAGCACCGCATCTGCGCGCCGCGCGAGTGTCGAATTGAGATTTCCGACAATCGCGACAATCGGCACGCCACGATTCTTCAAGTACGGCAACATCGCGACCAGTTCGTCAGTCTCACCGCTGTTACTCAGCACCATCACAACGTCATCCGGCTGAACAATTCCGAGACTGCCGTGCAATGCGTCTGACGGGTGCAGGTAGAGCGCTGCCGTGCCGGTACTCGTCATCGTCGCCGCTATTTTCTGTCCAATAATCCCAGACTTCCCGATACCCAGGATTACAACCTTTCCTTTGCAGTTCGCGAACAAATCGACCACTTGTTGCGCCTGCGCGCGATCGAGACGCGTCGCCGTTTGCGCAATCGCCTCCGACTCGATTCGCAGCAGTTGTTGAATATCGTTAAGGTGGTCTTGGCTCATTGCCGACTTTGATATACGACGAGCATTACATTTGGCAAGTCGGCGACTGGTAAGTTATAGTCCGGCAATTCATTTCAGATGAAGTTTAGATAACACTGGGTGCGCTATGGGTCTGATTAGCCTACTTCCCAAAGAAGATCAATACTTCGATCTCTTTACGCAGATGACGCTCTACATCTCTTCGGCCGCGCGCGAGCTGAAGGAGATGCTGGCCGACAAGAATCACGCTTACGGGGAATATGCCAAGCGCATCAAGGGACTCGAACACGCCTGCGACGAGCTTACGCACAACATTTCCACGCGCCTTAACAAGTCGTTCATCACGCCGTTCGATCGCGAAGACATTTACATGATGTCAACCGCGCTCGACGACATCGTTGATCTTATTGACGATGCTGCCCGCGCCATCATTATCTTTGACGTCAAGGAAACTACTGATTACGCGCGCGACTTTGCCGACGTGCTCGAGCGCATGGCCGACCAACTCAAGGAAATTGTTTCTACGTTGAAGCGGCCGAAGAATATCACGCAGCGGTTGGTTGAGATTCATCGTCTGGAGAATGAAGGTGACGACATCTACCACGCTGCTATCGCCGAACTTTTTCATGACCCGCCCGATGCTTTAACCGTTCTGAAGTGGAAAGAGGTGTACGAGAAGCTTGAAGCGGCGGTCGATCGTTGCGAGAACGTGGCAAACATTATCGAGAGTGTGATTATTAAGCATACTTAGTAGCCATCTCACATGACCGCAACTCTGGCCTTCGTCATCATTCTCGTCTTACTGGCGCTTGTCTTCGATTACATCAACGGATTTCATGATGCCGCGAATTCAATTGCGACCGTCGTGTCGACGCGCGTGCTCTCCCCCGGTATGGCCGTAATCTGGGCCGCGTTTTTTAACTTCGTCGCGTTCGCTGTCTTTGGTACCCGTGTAGCGAAGTCGATTGGCGATGGCGTGCGCATGGATCTCATCACGCCCGAACTGCGTCTCTACGTGTTGCTCGCCGCACTGCTGGGAGCCATCGTCTGGAACTTAATCACGTGGTACCTCGGACTGCCGACGTCGAGTTCGCACGCGCTGCTTGGCGGTTATGCCGGCGCCGGTATCGCTGCATACGGTGGTATCAGTGGCTTGTTGAAGACTGAAGTTTGGTTGCGCACGCTCAAGTTCATCGTGCTGTCGCCACTGATCGGCATGTTACTGGGTTTCACGTTGATGGTAATTGTCTACTGGATCTTTCGACGGTTTTCAGCAACGCGCGTTGATAAGATCTTTCGTCGCGGTCAACTTTTTTCAGCAGCGGCTTTTTCGTTGGGCCACGGTGGCAACGACGCGCAAAAGACCATGGGCATCATCACCGCCGTGCTCACGGCCGGTGGCATTTGGGGCATGCATTACGACGCCAACGGAGCTTTGCCGTCAATCCCGACTGCGGTAGTTCTCTCAGCGCACGCGGCGATCGCTTTGGGAACGCTCTCCGGCGGCTGGCGCATCGTGCGTACGATGGGCACCCGGATCACGAAACTAAAACCAGTGGGCGGCTTCTGCGCCGAGTCCGC
>DATEWS010000899.1:0-3462 GCA_035257785.1 Pyrinomonadaceae bacterium | reverse complement strand
GTTCGAGGCGGGACGTTATAACCCGGTGCTGTGGACTCCGCCGTTCCCCGTTGACGTCAACTCTCCCGCCCCGGGAGCACAGCACGCCTCGATTAAAGAGGCGATGGAAGACGCAGACGCCGATGGCACGAGATCAATCCTCGACATGCAACGGATCTCCGACACGCCCGATTACGGAGCCGTTGCCCCGTTGCCAAACGAAATACTGCTGGATCTATTTGGCACGGCCAAGCCTACGCGCGAAATGATCGAGGACAGTGATGATCTTTTCGAGATGTTGGAACGTGGGCAGGGCGTCTACATCATCTCCTATCAGGACGACCAGCCCTCGGAAATTTATTTCGCCGGCTACTCGTATGACTAACGGCGGACAACATTTTCAGCCGGCTTTGTTATAACATGCGTTATAATGCCGATGATAAGTTTGGCTAGATCGGAGGTTTGCATGAGCATTTTGAAGGTAACGACTGTCGGTAACTCTGTAGGCATCATTCTTCCGAAGGAGATCTTGGAGCGACTTCGAGTCAAAAGAGGCGATAGCCTTTATGCAATCGAGACGAAGAACGGCATTGAATTAACCGCCTACAATCCCGAGTTTGCGAAGCAAGTTGAGATCGCGGAACGTGTTATGCGCGAAGATCGAGATGCGTTGCGGAAGCTGGCGAAATAGCCATGAGGAAGATTGTCTGGCTCCTCGAAGAAACGTTGATAGCCATTCATCATCGGCAAATAGCTGAGCATGGCGGAGGCGAGGGTTTAAGAGATGAGGGCTTACTTTCATCTGCCTTGGCGCGACCACAGAACCTACTAGCATATGGCGACGCACCTCCTGACCTGGCGTCGTTAGCTGCGGCTTATGCTTACGGAATTGCTCGCAATCATCCATTTGTTGACGGAAACAAGCGCACAGCGTTAGTGGCTGCCCGCACATTTCTCATTTTAAACGGTGTCGATCTCGATGCGACTCAGGACGACAAAGTTCTTACCTTCCTAAGCCTGGCCGAAGGTGCTATTTCGGAACAGGAGTTGGCAGATTGGATTCGACAGCGAATTCAGTCGTGAACTCTCGGAATAGTTCGCCCGTTGGGCAGCGAGCGTGTTCCATGAATCAATATTAAAAAATCAAATGTGATGTTCTTCGATTATCGACCACTTCAAGACGTAAGGGTCGCGGGGCCCGAAATTTTGAGTCGATTTGAAGGAGATCATCATGAAACGTTTTATAACAGTCAGAACCTTTACTCTGGTTTTCACTCTGTTGCTGGGATTCATTCCGGTAAGCGCAACTGAACGTCCATTCGCTGCTAGTGGAAATGGCATGGCAACCTTCATCACAGATGGCGCCGGCAATTTCGGTGCGACTGTCGTCGTTTCGGGTAATGCCACTCACCTGGGATCGTTCACGGGTACCGGGGCGATTCAATTCCTACCTGATGCTAACGACCCGAATATCTCGCATCCGGCTGGTGGCGTTACGTATGTTGCTGCCAACGGCGATCGTCTTCCGTCAGTTATTGAGGATGGTTCGATGGACCTTACAACTGGAATCGCGACTGGTTACATGGTGTTCCAAAGCGGCACCGGGCGTTTTCAGGGAGCAAGTGGAAAAGCCGCGATCATAGTCGAGCAGAACTTCATCACCGGCGCTTACACGTTCACCATGGTCGGAAACGTCAACTACTAATCGGCCAACACACTGATTTTTCAAGTAGGGCTGGTGGCGACACCAGCCTTTTTCCCGGTAGTGATCTGAAAATTTATTTTCGTTCGCCCTCTGATCTGACTTCGCCTAGTGCATTGAGTTCACGGCGGTTTGGCCAATAACCAGCATTCTTTTATTACCCACCAACAGCAATACTCCCAACAATTCCAAGGTGGTTTTCAGAATTCGCCCAGACCCGGCCTTTCGATTTTGAAACAATGGGGCGTCACCGTTCCAGCAACGCCCCTGTTTAGGCAATACATTCTAATTACTGACATGCTGGGGCTCTGGGGTTCGGTCCACACCATTTGCATGGGTTAGGATCTCCGATTTCAGCACAGCAGCAATTATGTGGTATGCAGGTGCAGCGTTTCCTCCCTACTCCGTCAACGAGTCGTACTTCGACCGTTTGAATCTCTTTTTCGATTCGAGCCTCCCTTTCTGCTTGTGTCTCAGGTCGGCGGTTACAGGTTACAGCAAAGGCCATCACCAGAAGGACACTGAAGAAAATGATGGTTCTCACAGCAGGACTCCTTTCTGATTAATTAGCGTTTCGGTTATAGAGAGTTGCCTTGGAACGCGAGGAACAGGCGGGTATATATCACAACGAGGAAGGGTTCAGAAGAAAACTGGCGACCAACTAACGTGCCGAACGATAAATTCCGGATCTCAGATTAGGACGCGGCCTTTTTCTCAATCTTGGCCCAGGTGTCGCGCAGGCCGATTGTCCGGTTGAACACCAACTCACTTCCGGAATCTCGATCAACGCAATAATAACCAAGCCGCTCAAACTGAACCTTGGTTCCAGGCTCCGCGTCACGCAAACTCGGTTCTACTTTGCAATCGTTCAGCACCTGTAACGAATCGGGATTCAGGTTATCCGTAAAGTCGTGACCCTCTTCGACGTCGTTCGGATCTTCTTTAGAAAAAAGATTGTCGTAAAGACGCACCGTCGCTGGTAAAGCGTGAGCCGCCGACACCCAGTGAATAGTCGACTTAACTTTTCGACCATCAGGCGTGTTACCGCCCCGCGTCGCCGGATCGTAAGTGCAACGGAGTTCGACGATATTGCCGCTGCTATCTTTGACGACCTCGGTGCACGTGACTAAGTAAGCATAACGAAGACGCACTTCGCGACCAGGACTGAGCCGGTAAAACTGCTTCGGCGGGTCTTCACGAAAATCATCTTCTTCGATATACAGCGTCTTTGAAAAAGGAATCTTTCTCGATCCCGCGGAACTATCTTCCGGGTTATTGATAGCGTCCATTTCTTCCACCTGGCTATCGGGATAATTTTCGATGACCACGCGTAAAGGTTTCTGCACACACATCACGCGCGGAACGATTCGATTCAAATCCTGGCGCAGAAAATATTCGAGCTGTTGCAACTGAGTAATGCCGTTCGTCTTCGAGACGCCAACGCTCGCGACGAAGTTGCGGATCGCTGTCGGCGTGTAACCGCGCCGGCGCATGCCTGAGAGCGTTGGCATACGCGGATCATCCCAACCATCGACAAGTCCTTCTTCAACCAACTTCAGCAGCTTGCGTTTGCTAAGCAGCGTGTGCGTGAGGGCGAGCCGGTCAAACTCGTATTGCCGCGAAGGAAATATGCCGAGCTGTTCGATGAACCAATTGTACAAAGGACGATTATTGTCGAACTCGAGCGTACACATCGAGTGCGTTACGCGCTCGATCGAATCCGACTGTCCGTGCGCGTAATCGTACATCGGGTAAATACACCACTGATTACCCGTGCGATG
>DATEWS010000898.1:0-3145 GCA_035257785.1 Pyrinomonadaceae bacterium | reverse complement strand
GGTCGCAAAGAGCTCGATCCGATCGCAGCCACTAATGGACGTGATCTCGACGGCACAGCGATCCTGACTAGTCCTTCACAGATTGATGGGCTTGTTTCAAAGGGTCTCGTTGAGTTGCGCACGCGGCCCGTTGACGACGGCGTGTTTCGTTGGGTCATCTGCCCGATTCCGGAAGATCCGCGCGATGGCTTCATTCGTCCCGATGCTTTCCTTCGCGACGTGAAGCGTAGCGACGGCACGCCCGTGTTTCCCGCACTCGGCAACAACTTCCGCTGTTTGCAACAAACAGGCGACTGGTGCCACTAACTCTGCGTTCTTTGCGGCTCTCTGCGTGCTCTGCGTCAATTTAAACACAGAGATCGCAGAGGTCCGCAGAGAAGACTTTAAAGCGTGAGTTGTGCTATTAGAGTCCGCATGCCGGATCAAAAACAATTTGCAGGCCGCGTGGCGATCGTCACCGGCGGGACTCGTGGTATTGGCAGGGCTATCGCAATTGAACTCGCGCGACGTGGCGCTGACGTCGCTATCAATTATGCAAAGAGCGCGGACGCCGCTGAGAGTTTGAAGTCGGAACTCGAAACTGCGGGCGTCCGAGTTTTAGCAGTGCAGTGCGACGTGGCGAACACGGAAGCAGTGGCGCAGATGGTCCAACAGGTCAAAGAAGCTTTTGGACGCATCGATTTTCTCGTCAACAACGCCGGCATCACGCGCGACAACCTGATCCTGCGCATGAAAGAAGACGACTGGGACGAAGTTCTAAACACGAACCTCAAAGGCGCGTGGAATTTTGCAAAGGCCGCGTTGCGAACGATGCTGCGCCAGGACAGCGGTGGTTCGATCCTCAACATCTCCTCGATCAGTGGCGAAGTAGGAATGCCCGGCCAGTCAAACTATTCGGCTTCGAAGGCGGGAATGGTTGGTCTAACAAAAGCACTCGCAAAGGAAGTCGCCAGTCGCAAAGTCACAGTCAATGCACTCGCGCTCGGCATGGTCGCCACCGACATGGTTGAGAAACTCGACGAGAGTTACCAGACCAAGATTCGCGAGCAGATCCCGCTCGGCCGATTCGCCGAACCTGACGAAGTTGCTCGCATCGCCGCGTTCCTACTCTCAGACGACGCTCGCTACATCACCGGCCAGGTTATTCAGGTTGACGGTGGATTAGCAATCTAAACTGCGGATAACACGGATAAAAATCCGGATTTTATTCCGCGTTTATCTGTGTTACTTGATCGCTTTGATATTGGCGGGTTTAGTGAAGAGGTCGTCCGGGAATTTCTGATTGTATTGGATTGACTCGTAGTTGATGCGGCTCGATTGCTTACCGTTGATGAAATGATCGATCACCCACGGTGCAGTCACGCCATCAATCTCGATGAACTTGAAGAACTGATCTTCTTCATTCGTCTCGACCATATCACCCGAATCGGGATCTTTGCGCTGGCGTTTGTAAATGATCTTCGCGGGAAGATTGTCCTTCGCGCCAAACTCATACTCGATCCAATAATCATCCGGAAGGGTTAGACGGATCGTCTCGTTGCGTTTCGCGAGCCCGGCCTCACGTCGCCCAACGTAAGTGATCGTGCCGCCCACTTTTTTCCAGTAACCACGCAGCAGATACTCGAGACTGGTCCGGATCGATCGCTTGAACTCCTCGACCTGTGCCGGCGTTTGCTCGGAGATCTTCTTTGGACCACCGTCATAAATCCAACCAGTGTCGCCCGTGTTTGTTTGAATCGTGCGGATGCCGCCGCCGTTAAATTCCGTACGTTCGTTATCGGGATACTGAATGTAGTCGAGAAAGCGCGCCGGAAGTTGCGAGATGCCTTCTCTGAAAGTGGTGAAGAAGCCTTTGCCGATTACGGTTTGAACCCCTAAGTACTTTGGACCACCGAGGGCCGTGATAGCGCGATCCATGATCTGTTGCGACTTCTCGTCAACAGATACCGAAGGCGCAGGAGTTTGAACGAAAAGTAAAGAGAGGATTAGAAAGAAGATCATTTACAGGATATTTATCCACAGATTACGCAGATATTTTTATTGAATCTGCGTAATCTGTGGATGGATAGACTTCAATTGAACTCGGGCTTATACCCGTCAGTAGGCTTGACTACGACTTCGCCATTCTCAACATCAACTTTGAAACTCGACGCCGTCTTCCACAAAGCCGTAATCGGAAGCTTTACCTTCTCGTCGATGTGACGCTTCAGGAAGCGCGCACCGTAAGCCGTGTTGTAGCCATTCTCGGTCAGCGTGTTCACTGCGGCGTCCGTGACTTCAACTATCTTGCCCTGTCGCTCCATCTGGCGCCTGAGTTTTTCGAGATACAGGCGCGCGATCTGCCGCACTTCATCCATCGTCAACGGCGAGAACACGACGATCTCGTCAATACGATTGCGAAACTCCGGCGAGAATCGCTGCTCCGAAGCTTTCAACACCTCATTCTTAACCTGACGGAAGTCGGCGGCCGTCTTGGTGCCGAAGCCCAGCGGCTTTTCAAACTTCTTGAAGTTCTCCGAACCGAGGTTCGAAGTCATGATGATGATCGCATCGGACAGGTAAACTTTCTTGCCGCGCCCGTCAGTCAGCCAGCCTTCGTCAAACGCCTGAAGGAAAAGATTCATCAGGTAAGGCGAAGCTTTCTCAACTTCGTCGAGCAACAGGACCGTGTACGGATTCTCACGCAACTGCTCGGTGAGAATGCCGCCTCGTTCCGACCCGACGATGCCGCGCGGCATTCCGATCAACTTCTCAATACTGACCGTGCCATCGCTGTACTCAGACATGTCGATGCGAACCATCTTCTCTTCGTCACCAAACATGAACTCAGCGACAGCTTTGGCCAACTCAGTCTTGCCGACGCCCGTTGGACCAAGAAACAGCAGCACGCCGTCGGGTTTGTAGTGCGACTCTTTCAGCGGGCCTTTGTTCAGACGCAGGCGTTGCGCGACTGCTTTGATCGCTTCCTTCTGACCGATAACACGACGACCCAGCATAGCTTCAGTCATCGCAAAACGATCGCTCGTGTCGCGGAAGATCATGTCGCGCGGAATACGCGACTCCTGCGAGATCACGTCGATAACGTGCTCGGGCCGGACCACCATCTTCTGCGGCTCGTTGATTTCAACCTTCACGGCCGCGGTGT
>DATEWS010000897.1:0-4584 GCA_035257785.1 Pyrinomonadaceae bacterium | reverse complement strand
CTGCAGTGGATTTTTCTGATAGGGATTCTGCTCGGCCTCGCGCGACTGTTGTTTGTCGGTTCGCTTGCCCTCGCGCAGTGGCTCAGGTCACGTCGTCGCGAACGTATTCACGCAGGCAGTGATTACGTGCCGTTTGTTTCGATCCTGGTTCCGGCGTACAACGAAGAACTGGTGATCGTGAATACGATTAACAGTCTGCTCGCTTCTGATTATTCGAAATACGAGATCATCGTGATCGATGATGGTTCGCAGGACAACACGAGCGGAATCGTAACCTGGACTTTTGGCCGCGATGAACGCGTGCGGCTTTTGACGATTGCGAATGCCGGCAAGGCATCAGCATTGAACACCGGACTGCGTCAGGCGCGCGGCGAAATCGTCATCGCGCTTGATGCGGACACACTCTTTGCGCCGCACACAATCGGCGCGCTCGCCCACCGCTTCTACGACAAGACGCTCGGCGCGATCGCAGGTAACGCGAAGGTCGGCAATCGCGTGAACCTCGTCACGCGCTGGCAGGCACTCGAATACATCACTTCACAGAACATGGACCGCCGTGCGTTTGCGAGTCTTAATTGCATTACGGTCGTGCCGGGCGCCGTCGGCGCGTGGCGCAAAGATCTGCTCGTCGACGTTGGTGGTTTTCCCTCTGACACGTTGGCCGAGGATCAGGATCTGACGCTGCGGATCAGGCGGCTCGGTTATCGCATCGGTTACGAAGAGACTGCGATCGCGTGGACTGAAGCGCCGCACAATCTGCGTTCGCTCGCGAAGCAGCGATTTCGCTGGGCGTACGGCACGTTGCAGTGCATGTGGAAGCATCGTGATGCGCTGTTTCGTGCGCGGTATGGCGCGCTCGGTTTCGTGGCGATGCCGAATGTTTGGATCTTTCAGATCCTGTTTTCACTGATCTCGCCGGTGATGGATCTGATGTTGCTCTACGTGCTGTTTGCGAATGCGTTCGACCGCTGGCAGCAGCCGACCGGATACTCCTCCACCAACATTCAACAAGTGTTTCTCTACTACGCGTTGTTCCTCGCGATCGATTGGGTGTCGGCGTGTTTTGCGTTCATGCTCGAGCGACGCGAGCGTTGGAGTTTGCTGTGGTGGTTGTTCTTGCAGCGGTTCTGTTACCGGCAAGTGATGTATTACGTGATGATCAAGTCAGTGACGATGGCGATCCGCGGTCCGGTGGTTGGCTGGGGCAAACTCGAACGCAAAGCCACCGCCGAAGCCGGACCATGATTTTAGCCGCAGATTTTCGCGAATGAACGCGAATCAGAATCCGCGTTCATCCACGAAAATCTGCGGCTAATAAAATGAGCAACAAGATACGCATTTACGCGGTAATCCTTCTCGTCGCGCTTGGTTTTCGTCTTTTCGTTGCTCTGCGGCTGGCTAACGACGAACCGGACGACGGTCGCGTCTACGCACAAATCGCTCGCAACGTGCTCGAACAGCACGTTTACTCACACGACACGCAAGCGCCTTTCAATCCTTCGATAATCCGTCTTCCGGGTTATCCACTTTTTCTCGCCGCGATCTATTCCATCTTTGGTCACGGCAACAACACCGCGGTGCGTGTGATCCAGGCTGTGATGGACACAACTACGTGCGCGCTCATCGCGTGGGTCGTCTTCGAGTGGGCAGTCGACGAAGAACGACGACATCGAGCAGCCCTGATTGCTCTCGGGCTTGCAGCGGTCTGCCCGTTCACGGCGATCTACGTCGCGACGATCCTGACCGAAGTAGCGACAAACTTCCTCGCAGTCGCAATGGTGCTCGCAGCGACATTCGCGTTCAAAGCAACTGCGCGAAAAAAAACGCTGATGTGGTGGATCGTGACTGGTCTAATCGCAGGACTGGCGGTCTTGTTCCGTCCGGACAGCGGACTCTTCGCAGCGGCGATCGGCGGCACCTTGATACTCTCAGCGCTCATTAGACGCAGTTTGCGATCTGCGATTGTTTCCGCGGCGCTCTTTTCAATCGCCTTCTGCGTCGTGCTCGTGCCGTGGACCATTCGCAACCGCCGAGTCTTTCACGTGTTTCAACCGTTAGCTCCGGCACACGGTGAGATGCCCGATGAGTTTGTCGCTCGCGGCTACCTGCTCTGGGTACGCACATGGCTCGACGAAAGCAAGTACGTTGGACCAGCCCTGTGGTCGCTCGATATGCGTCCCATGTACGTCGAAAACTTTCCGGCGCGAGCATTCGACTCAAAAGAAGAACGCGAACGCGTAGCCGCGTTGCTCGACAAATACAATCACCCGGACGGCGAAGAGGCAGACGAAGATCAATCGCCGGATGATCAAGATGATGAGGACGAGCCCGAAGAAGAACCAGAGGAAGAAGAGCCGGCCCAAACTGAAGAAGCCAACGTCGAGATGACGCCTGAGATCGACGCCGGCTTCGCCCAAATCGGACGGGAAAGGATCGCGCACTCGCGACTTCGCTACTACGTCGTGTTGCCACTAAAGCGAGCGAAGACGCTCTGGTTCGACACTCATTCGCAGTATTATCCGTTCAATGGCGATCTCCTGCCGCTCGAAGATCTCGATTACAGCATTCACCAGCAATACTGGTTACCGTTGTTTGCCGGATTGACGTGGCTTTACACGCTGCTGGGCGTGATCGGTGCAGTGATGCTCTGGCGTTCGCGCGATCCAAACGCGCGAAGATGGTTGTTGCTTGCTGTGCTTCTGATCTTTTTGCGGCTCGGCTTCTTTGCGTCTCTCGAAAATCCTGAGCCGCGTTACACAGTCGAACTTTTTCCGTTTCTGATCATGCTCGCGGGCGCCGGCGTATCCCGAATCAAGGCGTCGGCGAAGGCGATGGAGACGGACGCTGCTGCTCCGACGGAGGAATACTCGCCGGATTAGGACTGTCAGGCGACGAATGCAGGTGGATCGCTTTCCACGCCGTGCCGACGCGTTTGAACACGAGCGTCATGCGGCCGGAAGCAGTTTCAGGAGCGCCTTTGTACTCTTGTGATTGTGTCCACTGGCAAGTGACGACTGCGCCGCTTGGTCCAAGCATCGTTACCGACACGTCGCGCACGTCGAGCTTCACGTCTTTGATTTCCGGATACGAGCTCTCGCGATTCTTGCGAACCTGTTCCCAGCCTTTGGTAACTGAGCCGTTGTAGTTGAAAAGACTGAGACGCGGGTTGTTCCAGTAAACACTCGTGACCTCGTTCACATTCGCGTGGCGAATGCCATCGAGCAACTTGTTGAATGCGGCTAGCACGCCGTCGGAGCCTGAGGTGTCTTGTTCGGTGGTGGCGGGTTTCTTGGGCGCAGCTTGTTTCGGCGCCGCCGGCTGTTTTTCACTGCGGTTGGTATTGGTCTGAGCACAGACGACGCCGCACGTTAACGCCAAGGCAAAAAGCAAATTGATGGCCTTAATCATAAGTAAGCTCCTAACACGGATGACGCGGATTTACCACGGAATGCCGCTTCGTAATCTTTGCACCGAAGTGTCGCGGCCGAGCACGTCGAAGATCTCGAACATTGAAGGGCCGACTGCCTGGCCCGTCAACATTGTACGCGACCCGTTAATCAACAGACCTGCTTTCACGCCGGATTCGTCGGCAAAGGCGCGCAACGCCGCTTCCGAGGTTTCAGCATTAAACGGTTCGACAGTCTCCAGCTTGTCCGCGAGGCCATTCAACAACTCTCGCAGCCTTGGCTCTTTGCGCAGGTTCTTTTGAACTGCCGCTTCCTCGAAATCAAAGTCGTCCGAAAAATACGCCCGGCCCTGTCCGGAAAAATCTTTTAACGTGAAATAGCGTTGGCGGATCAGGTCGATGGTCTTGCGCAGCCACTCGCTCTCGTCGTCATCATACTCTTCACGCCAGAGTCTATTCGCGCGCAGCTCAGTCTTCACCATCGGCAGCAACTCGTCGAGCGGCATGGTGCGAATGTACTCCGCGTTCATCCACAGCGCTTTGTCGTCGGTCCAACGTCGCGGGTCGTTCTCCTGGAAGTTGAAGATCGCATTCGCGCGACCAATGCCTTCGAGTGAAAAGTACTCGACCAACTCCTCTTTGCTGAGGATCTCTTTGCCTTCCGGCGGCGACCAGCCGAGGAGCGCGAGAAAGTTACGAAACGCTGCGGGCACGAAGCCGCGATCGCGATAGGTCGTGAGCGAAACGACTTCGCCGTGTTTGCGTTTTGAGAGCTTGCCCTTGTTTGGCGCGAGTATCAGCGGAAGATGGGCAAACTGCGGCACTTGTGTGTCGAGTGCCTCGTACAAAAGGATCTGCTTGTGCGTGTTGGTCAGATGGTCCTGCCCGCGAATCACGTGCGTGATGCCCATCAGGATGTCGTCGATCACGACCGAAAAGTTGTAAAGCGGATGACCACCGGAACGCAGCAGCACGAGATCCTCGATCTCCGCGTGGCTACGTTCTTGTGGTCCATAAACGATGTCGTGAAACTTCGTGGAGCCTTCAACCGGCACTTTCAAACGGATCGCAAACGGCTCGCCCGCGGCTGCGCGCGCGTCTGACTCTTCCTTCGACAAATCACGGTAAGGATTGCTGCGTAAGCTCACTCCCTCCTCGGTCTGAGCGCGCGCGCGCTC
>DATEWS010000896.1:0-10478 GCA_035257785.1 Pyrinomonadaceae bacterium | reverse complement strand
GCGCAACCTTAAACCTCCCGGACATCATCAGCACGAGACATCTCTTCGCGGTCTCGGCATTTTTGGGCGCCGCTGTTAATGGACTCTTCGGTTTTTACGTTCACGATCCAGGCACCGGTATCGCACTTCGTTTTTTGACGGGCGTTTGCTTGGCCGGAGTCTATCCGCCCGGCATGAAGATCATCGCGACGTGGTTTCGCGAGCGCCGCGGTATGGCGCTCGGCGTACTGGTCGGAGCGTTGACGATGGGCAAGGCGACGCCTTATCTCGTCAATGCTTTGGGAAGTAACAACTGGCGCGCGAACGTGCTATTCGTCTCGTTGCTTGCGGCAATTGGCGGACTCGTCGTGCTCTTCTTTGTTGAGGATGGACCGTATGCACTGCCGCCGGCGAAATTTGACGTGTCGCAGATTGTCCGCGTGTTTAGTAATCGCGGCGTGAGGCTCGCGAGTTTCGGGTACTTCGGTCACATGTGGGAACTTTACGGCATGTGGGTGTGGATACCCGTAATGTTTCGGGCGAGTCTTGCCATACAGAATGGCGATCCCAAACTGGCGGAGTTTGGCTCGTTCGTCGTGATCGGCGCGGGCGCGATTGGTTGTGTGATCGCGGGCTTGATGGCCGACCGCGTCGGACGAACACTCGTAACGTCATGGGCGATGGCGATCAGCGGCACTTGTTGTCTCGTGATCGGTTTGCTTTACGGTGGCAATCCGTTGTTGCTGTTGTTCGTTGCCGCGATCTGGGGCGCGACTGTTGTCGCCGACTCGGCGCAGTTTTCTTCGTGTGTTACTGAGCTGGGCGATCCTCAGTATATCGGCACGGCGTTGACGATTCAGATGTGTATCGGATTTCTGTTGACAACAGTCTCGATCGAGTTGATTCCGAAGGTAGCCGGTGCGCAGGGTTGGCGTTATGCGTTCATGATTCTCGCGCCCGGACCATTGTTCGGAGTGATCTCGATGTTGCGGTTAAGACAGTTGCCGGAAGCGATAAAGATTGCGCACGGTAGACGTTAGCCACGGATTTACGCGGATGAACGCGAATTAGATCCGCGTTTATTTGCTTAAATCCGCGGCGTGTATTATTCTCAGCGACACAGGTGATAACGATGAAGATCATCATTCTCCAACGGCTGGACCTCGCTTGATTCCTGCGCAGTATATCTGCGCGGCTGAAATCGAGTCATCACGCTTGCTTCTATTTGCAGAAGCGTAAAGGCGCGCTCAGCCGCTCCTCTATTTCCAACTACAAACCGAATGTTTTTTCCAGGTGGCATTGCTTTTTGCGATCCACTTTTTGAGGTTCGATCATGCAACAACCAGCTATTCAGGTGCGCAACCTGCGTAAAAGTTTCAGCAAACGAAGCGGTTTTCGAAAGCGATCCGAGCTTTTGGCCGTCAACGACGTGTCGTTCTACGTCATGCCGGGCGAAACGTACGGATTGCTCGGACCAAACGGCTCCGGCAAGTCGAGTTTGATTCGTATCCTCTCGACTCTGCTAATCGCCGACAGCGGTTACGTCCGTTTGCTCGACTTCACTCTGCCCGAACAGGCGGAAGAGGTGCGCCGAATAATCGGACGCGTCAGCGTTGATGCTGCGTTCTACAAAAAACTCTCGGCACGCGAAAACCTGCTTTACACGGCACTGCTCTACGGGCAGAACGCGCGTGAAGCGGAGAAGCGCGTGCTGCGGATTCTCGATCAGTTGGGAATGGAAGACGCGAAGTTCTCAACGCCGCTCGAGGAGATGAGCCGTGGTATGCAGCAGAAGATCAGCATTGCGCGCGCGTTGATGATCAACCCGCCATTGCTGTTGCTCGACGAGCCGACTACGGGTCTCGACCCGAAGAGCCGTCGCGACGTGCAGTCGTTCCTCGAAGACTTACAGTCTCGCGAAGGGACCACGATCCTTTTGACGACGCACGACATGGCCGAGGCGGAACGTTTGTGTGTGCGCATCGGTTTCCTGGCCCACGGCAAACTCGTGGCCGAAGGAACCGCGGCAGAACTGATGCGACGCTCCGGCGCGCGCACGCTCGACGATGCCTTCATCAAGTTGACTGGTGAAGAGCTCGTCGAAGAAGAAGACGTATCCACAGATTACGCAGATTGTTCTGTGTAATCTGCGGACGGATTAAGGAGTAGCGATGGAAGCAACTTTAAGACAAACGTGGGCCTTCATGTTTCGCGGGTATCACATCACCCGTCGTTACATAGGGTGGGTCATCGTTTTCAATTTTTATGCACTCGTGACGTCGGCGTCAGTCACGCTGATCGGCGTCGCGGAAAACAAACCTCAGCTCACGTTAACGCTTCTTATCGGGGCGTTGCTGTGGAACTATCTCTCGCGGCTTTACGAGGAGATCTCGATGTCGATCGCCTACGAGCGCTGGGAGGGGACGCTGGAGTACACGTTCATGGCCCCGGTATCGCGAGCAGTGCACCTGCTCGGCGTGAGCTTGTATTCGTTGCTGAACAGTGTCGTGACGAGCGTGGTCGTGCTCGTCGGACTGATGCTGTTTACGAATCTGAATTTACGCGGTGCGAATCTGCCCGGCGTGCTGGTGGTGCTGGCAGTGAGCACGGTTGCATTCGTGGGCCTCGGTCTATTCGCGGCGGTGTTTCCGGTGATGAGTCCTGAGCGAGGAGCGGAAGCGACTCACATCTTTCAGGGCTCGCTTCTGCTTGTTTCCGGAGTTTATTATTCGGTCGAAACCCTGCCACGCTGGTTGCAGCCGCTGTCGGTCTTCTCACCGGCGACTTACACGTTGTCTGCTTGCCGGAAGTTGTTCGGCGTGGGAAGCGCTGATTCGACGGCGGAGCGTCTTGCCGGCGCGCCGTTATCGGCAGTCTCGCACGAGTTGCTGGTGCTGGCGTTGATGGGAGCGATAATCTTGCCGCTCGGCCTCTTTGTGTTCATGCGTGTCGAGGCCTGGGCCAAGAAAACGGGTAAGCTGAAACGAACGGGATGACTGGATGGCGAAACGCGAAAGCCTCGACGAACTGAAAGCACGTACACGCGAGGTTATCCGGCGACTCAAACGGGCGTATCCGGGTGCAAAGTGTTCACTGAATCACTCGAACCCGTTTGAGTTGCTGGTTGCAACGATTCTTTCGGCGCAGTGTACTGACGAACGGGTCAACATCGTGACCGAGGATCTGTTCCGGAAGTACCGCAAGCCCGAAGACTATCTAAAAGTGCCGCCGCGCGAGCTCGAGAAAGACATTCAGTCGACCGGGTTCTTTCGTAACAAAACCAAGTCGATACAAGGGACGGCGAAAGTGTTGACTGAGCAGTATCACGGCGAGGTTCCGCAGACTATGGATGAGTTGCTGGAGTTGCCGGGAGTTGCGAGGAAAACTGCGAATGTGGTGTTGGGGAATGCGTTTGATATTCACGCGGGCGTGGTTGTTGATACGCACGTGACGCGACTCTCGCATCGCCTCGCGTTCACGCAACAGAAGAGTGCGGAGAAGATCGAGCAGGACTTGATCCCGATCGTGCCGAAGAAGGATTGGGTGATCTTCCCGCACCTCATGATCTATCACGGGCGGAAGATCTGCAAAGCTCGTAATCCGTTGTGCGCGGAGTGTACGATCGAAAAACAATGCCCGTCTTCGTATTTGAAGACGGGCGTAATACCGGGAAGTTGAAACAGGTCCTATTGGTCCGATAGGACCTATTACTTCGCTACCGCTTGAATCGCAGCCTGGGCGGCTTGTTGGACCAACGGGGTGATGATGTCCTCGCCCGCTGACTTTGCTTTTCCTTTGAATTGCTGCGCGAAGCTTGGCGTCGTGCTGCCGGGGCGCTCAAGTCTCACGTCGAGCGTCATCTCGTCTTTGGCCTTGATACTCTGAGCAACGACTACGCTGCTGGTGTTTGCCGCGACCGCTGCTGCTGTTCCATGACCATAACCAATATTGCCGGCGATCGTGGATGCCGAGTTGCCTAACATGCTTCCGAAACCGCCGCCGCCTTTCTTGTGCGACACGTTGGCGAAGACGACGTAATCGCATTCCTTCTGCTGTGCTTCAGCCTGAACCGCTGCGCCGGTCGCATCAATCGGAACGGCTTCGACGTTCGTTCCTTTCAGTTGCTGGAGCAACGTGTTTCGCACCGCTAGCGCGAGCTCACTCGCATTCATTCCTTCAGCGACATTGCCGGTCTTTACCGCTACGACTCCGAGACGAATAACACCGGCACGCTTCGGTCCAGGTTGATTCGCAGCGGGTGCACTTGGTGTGCTCACGGGAGAGGGAACACTCGAGTTGTTACTCGACGTGTTGTTGGCTTGTGGTGTGGCGTAAGCTGCACTAAACGCGCTCGCGAAATCCTCGACTTCGCGATAACCCTCAGGTATGTCGAACAAACTCGCATCGAGCGTCGCCTGTGAAAACTCGAGAACTTCGTTGATGTTGGAGAAACTCTGCGTTCCATTCGGACCAAACATCGTCGTCTTTTCCCAAACCGGAAAACCTTTCTTCGCCGTGCCGATCGTCCTGGATTCGTAGCGGTCGCGGCACCCGGCACTCGCCTTTGGCGTGTAGTGTGTGTACGCGCCGCTCATGTCGCAATCAAGAGCAAACGCAGCGTCGATGTACCAACCATCAATCTCCATCTTCATGTTGGCGGTCGAGCAAGCGTCAGGCGACGACTTCATCTCCATCGTTGTCAGGATGTGACGCGCGGTGTAGCCAAACATCTGTTTGCGTTCGCCGGTGTCTTTGGTCGTGATGGTTGAAGTGACAACGCCACCCTTCGTGACTGGAGTTGGTTGCGACGACGTCGTGTTTGGAGTTGCAGGTGTTGTCGGCGACGGCTGATCGTATGGTTGGATCATGTACGCTTTCGCAGCCGGCATGATCTGGATATTGCGCCGCAGGTCGCACTGCTGAATCACAACCATCTGACCGTTGTTGGTCTCGCTGCGCTGGCGTTTGCCTTTGATGTAACTGGTGTTTTCGTAAGTTTGTCCGCCAGTGGTTTGGCGCGATTTGATCTTCGTATCAGCACTCGCAATTCCGGTGAAGGTTAGTAAGCAGCCGATTGAAATTGCAGTTCTGAAAAATTTCGTTTTGAGCATAGCTCTGTTTGTTCTCTCTCCTGATTGTAAGTGAATTGGGGAGACGCCGATTTTGGGTCCTCGATTCTAAACGCGCAAGCGAGGAAAGAAAAGGCTCAAAATCGAAAGGCAGTTTCACGCACCGTCGCAGCGGCGCAACGTAGACCCCCGTCGCGCCGCTGCGTAGCTGCGTGAGAAACCCCCTGATTTTGACCGCCCGACATGAGGCCGCTAGAATCTGGCCACCGTGAGCTATCGATTCCCCTGGCATCGTCTCAGCGACGAGCAGTTACTTGACCTGCGCATCTGCGACCTACCCATCAAAATCAAGGGGTCGTTTCTTGAGCCCCATATCAAGAGACTGTACAGCGAGTTAAATTCCCGGGGAATTCGCTTCAAACCGCATGTTTGGCTGTCGGAAGAGTGGTTTTCGCCGGATCGAGTGCCGGGCATCGCCATCCCGTTTTACCTCGCGCACCCGCGCCTCATGAAGCTCGAACGGAAGCAGATGCTGGAGATCGAAGGCGGCACCGATACCGAATGCCTGCGCATCCTGCGCCACGAAGCCGGCCACGCCCTCGACACAGCTTTCCGGCTTCACTTCAAGCGCCAGTATCGCGAGCTCTTCGGTTCGTTTGCGCAACCGTATCCTGACTTCTACAAACCGAAGCCCAGGAGCCGGAAGTTTGTGCTGCACCTGCCCGCATGGTACGCACAGGCGCATCCGGCGGAAGACTTCGCCGAGACGTTCGCCGTCTGGCTCACACCGCGTTCGCAATGGCGCCGCCGTTATCGCGGCTGGCCCGCGTTGCTCAAACTCGAATACATCGACGAGTTGATGACGGATCTCGCCGGCACGAAACCCAAAAACAGAACTCGCACCAAAGTCGAGCCACTCTCCGCACTCAAAGGAACGTTGCGCGAACACTACCGTCGCAAACGCGAACGATACGACTTCGAGTGGCCCGCAGTTTACGATCGCGATCTCAATCGAATCTTCTCAGACGATCCGCGGCACAAGTCAAAGCAGAGTGCTGCAAGTTTTCTGCGCAAGGTGCGGCGTGAAGTGCGACAGATTGTTGCCGAAGGCACAGGCGTGCATCAGTACACGATAGACCACGTGCTTCAAAACATGATCGATCGTTGTAAAGAATTGCAACTTCGTGTAGCAACCCCCTTTCGCGAAACGCGCCGACGTGTCATGATAGTGCTGACTGTGCAAGTAATGAACGTGCTTCATTCAGGTTATCATCGCATAGCCGTATGACCTTTGAGCCACGCAAGAAACTGCGCATCATAGTGCTAGTTCACGAAGACCTCGTGCCTCCCGATTCGTTGAACGGTCTTTCCGACAAAGAAAAACTCGAAATCAAAACTGAGTTCGACGTCGTCTCGACGTTGAAGAACATGGGCCACGAGGTTTATCCGATCGGTCTCTACAATCAACTCAACGTTATCGGCAATGCGTTGATGGAACACAAGCCTCACATTGCTTTCAACCTGCTCGAAGAGTTTCACGGTTATCCACTTTACGATCAGCACGTCGTTAGTTATCTCGAACTGATGAAGCAGGCTTACACTGGTTGTAATCCGCGCGGCATGACCCTCGCACATGACAAAGCGCTTACGAAGATGATCCTTTCGTATCATCGTTTACTCGTGCCGAACTTCGCGGTGTTCCCGATGAATCGAAAGGTGCGCCGTCCGAAGCGTTTAAAGTTTCCGTTACTGGTGAAATCGATCAGCGAGGAAGGCTCGGTAGGCATCGCACAGGCGTCGATCGTGCACGACGATGAAAAGCTGACGCAGCGCGTCGAGTTTATTCATCGCCAGAACAAGACGGCTGCGATTGTCGAGCAGTACATCAAGGGCCGCGAGATCTACGTAGGCGTGATTGGTAATCAGAACATTCAAACTTACGCCCCGTGGGAGCTCGTGATGGAGAAGTTGCCGGAAGGCGCGGAGAACATTGCGACGCTGAAAGTGAAGTGGGATCCGGCGTACCAGGAGAAAGTTGGTGTCGCGACGAGAGCGGCGGAGTTGACGCCGGAACAGCACAAAACCCTTGAGCGGCTGTCCAAACGAATCTATCGCTATCTTTTCCTCAGTGGGTATGCGCGTTTGGATTACCGCATGACGGAAGAAGGGCAGTTTTATTTACTCGAAGCGAACCCGAATCCACAGATTGCGCATAACGAGGACTTTGCTGATTCGGCTGAGTACTCGGGTTTGCCTTACGATCAGTTGCTTCAGAAGATCATTACGGTTGGCTTGAACTACGCAGGCCGCGGATAAACTGGAAAGCGCCGGCGTATTACCACTTTATTAAAGCCATACAGACGTATCTATTTTTCAAGGTTGTAGGGAGTTGTGTGCCCCATGACGTTAGCTCTTACTCTGCTTTTTACGGTTAACTTATACCTGCGAGTTGTTAATGCGCAGAAGTTGTCTCACGCGGCGTCGCAGCGGCGCAACGCGAAGTAAAAGATTTTCGCTGCGCTGTTGGGCCGTTGCGTGAGAAATCCTTCTCTCATTTTGACCGCATGTTCAACAGCAATCACCCTATACTCCCCATAAACACTGTTTGAACGTCGCAACTTCTTCGTGACTTCTTTCAGTGCAAACCACTGTCCTGCAAGGCGTTTGGTCACGAAACAGTCACATTGCCGCTTGAACCACCTAAGTTGAGCCGCTAAGATGCTCAAGTCTTTTGCGGTGCCCGCCTCACACAGCAATAACAAAAATTTAGAAACTTAAAGAGAAGGTAGTTCCCTGTCTATGGTGCTTAGAAAACTGTTCCCTCGTGTGCTGCTTGCCAGTTTGGCTCTCGCGATTTCATCTGCTTCAGCATTTGCGCAATCTAGTGAAGTGTCGTGTTCACCGGATGATGCAGTCGCCGTGTCAACGGCAGTGACTCCTGATTCGAAGCCCGCCTGGGAACCTAAACCGAAGCCAACGATCGACATCGCACCTTCCATCGGCGTTCCAAATGCTGGATTTCTTAAGTTTCAGCCGTTACTGATGACTGCGATCGACGAGCGTTTGGGATCTCCTTATCGCTGGGGTGCGACCGGGCCGAACAGGTTTGATTGTTCAGGGTTTGTTTGGAGCATCTTCCAGGCGAGCGGGATTAACTTCGAACGCGAGAGCGCACGCAGTCTTTTTGCGCACTTCGAAGCGGCGCCGGAAGGTCAGCAGTTCAAGTTTGGAACGCTCGTGTTCTTCAGTGGTCTGACACACGTCGGCGTTGTGGCTGACGAGCGTGGGTTCTATCACGCCTCACGCCATCACGGCGTCGTCTATCAAGAGTTTAACGAATATTGGTTGAAGCGCATCGACGGCTTCCGCCGCGTGCCGCTCCCAGTGCAAATAGCTCAGGCTGGTAAGTAAGGAAGGAATAAAGGGGCAGGAGCAGTTGTCAGGGGCAGGAATACTGCGTCTGTATGCTGGTCCTGCTTTCTATTTGGTGTTCGGTGGCGGAACGAATCCCGCCTGATGATTATCGTCGCGAGCTTCCCAGACCACGACGATCTTATCAATCGCGACGTAGCAGGGATGGCCGTCGTCATCACGCAGATGTAACACGTCCGTCTCGACCTTGATTACCTCGCCGCGCACACTCGATGCGCCGCCGCAATACACATCAATCTTCTTGCCGATGAATTTCGATAGAAAGTCTTGCACTGCTCTTACTTCTTTCCGTTTCTAAATGTGATCTTCACCAGTGGGAGAGTGTTCGGATCGTCCTGTTGCTGACGTTCGAATTGCAGCAGGTCGTAATAGGCGCAACGCTTCGTGATGGGAAACTCTCTGCACACGGCGGGCCGCGCATGATAGATCCCGCAGCCTCGCGTTTCAGGATTGATAAACTGGCAGGCCTCACCAAACAAGGCATCGCGTTTGCGACGCAGCACTCTTTCCTTCTCGTAGATCTTCGTGTAACGCGCGGTCGCCACTTCTTCAGTGACGCCAAAATGTTTCGCGAGGCGACGAATGTCGCGCGGCGTTACCTGAACGCGCTCGTACACTGAACAACAGAACGCGGGACAATCAACGCAGTCGTAGTAACTCTTCGGCTTAGCCTTTGTAAGGTCACCCATGATCGCTCTTCGTCTCCAGTCAATCTACCGTCGTTTTGATTTTTTGTATTCAGCGAGCAGGAAGCTCATGAACTGCTCGCGCTTCTCATAGAGACGTTTCGGCTCGCGCGGTTCATGACGCGTTAGAGCATAAGCCGTAATGAGCGGAAGCGCTACTGTAGAATCGACATAACACACAACTGCATCAGGAAGCCGATCGGGATCAACCTTGCCCCACGACACTGCTTCGCCTGGTGTGGCGCCGGAAAGTCCACCTGTATCGGGACGCGCATCGGTGACTTGCAGGAAGTAATCGTGTCCGCGTTCATCAATGCCGAGCACTTCCTGGATTTGTGGTTCAGTTTGCAAGAGAAAGTTTTTTGGTGAGCCACCACCGAGAATGAAAACTCCCGATTGTCCTTTCTGTTTCCTTCCATTGTTCGACTTGACTGCGCCGCGTTTTGCTGCGAGCACGATCGCGGCGGTCTCGTTCACGTCGAGTGAAGGATCGAAAGCGAGCGCGTTACCCTGCAACGCCTTTGCGGCGACGTTCATTCCGATCGATGAATCACCGGGTGAAGAAGTGTAAATCGGAACAGCGTACTCATAAGCAACGGCGAGCAGCGACTTGTCACTGATGCCGAGCTTCTGCTCGCGTTCGTAAACGTATTTACCGCAGAGATAGTGAAACTCGGCAGTAGACATCGGACGCTGAAACTCCGGAGCTTCGATGATCTTGCGAAAGAATGCGTCTGTATCGAGGAGCACGGAATAGTCAAAGAAAATGTCGTAGATGCGGACAACTTCTTCTTCGCGCAGGACCACGTCTGAAGTTTGCGCGTTGCCCTGGTGCATCGCGAGTCCGATACCAAAGTGCGTATCGTGATAGAGATTCGCTCCCGTCGAGATGATCCAATCGATAAAGCCCGCTTTAATCAGTGGAATCAACGCCGAAATGCCGAGGCCGGCAGGTGTCAGTGCTCCTGTGATGGACACACCAATCGTGACTTCGGGTTCGAGCATTTTCTTCGTGAAGAGGTGACACGCCTCGCGCAGGCGAGCGGCGTTGTAGGCAAGAAAGGCTTCGTCGATTAAGTCCGCAACTGCTACATCTTTCTCGATGGGCGCCGGGTCGATCCGTTTGCCGCGCAGGAATTTACTTTTTTGTTTACCCATTTGTTCTCATTTGCTAAGTGGTCTGTGCTTTTTGTGATTCTTCTTCAGTTTCTTCCGGCTGCGCTTTCTTGACGCGCAAACGAATTACTCGACGTTCGTCGGCCTCAAGCACTTCAACTTCGAGACCGCGTATCGTCAACGAATCGCCGACCTC
>DATEWS010000895.1:0-2057 GCA_035257785.1 Pyrinomonadaceae bacterium | reverse complement strand
ATAAACTCGTTCATGCCTGCGTCGCTGCCTTCGTGCCGGAACTTGTAATAAGACGATAACTTCGCCGTCCAGTCCGTGCGGTTCTGCTGCGTCTTTGGATCGGTTCCCGCAGACGCGATCGCGCGCGCATACGCGTCGATGATGCGATCCATGACCACGTTCAACTTCTCCAACGCTGCTTTGCTTTCGGGAGTCTCAGGTTTGTTGGCGTACTTCAACTGGTAATCGGTTGACAAAGTCTTGTACGGACCAGACTCGTAAGCCGCTGCCAGGAAGTAGTAAGTCGAAGGCGTCTTCTTTATGTCACTTTCAAGCTGCGCCGCTTTCAGTAACGAATCAATCGCCCCGTTGGGATCGGTCTTGAGTGTCAAAAATCCGACTGCATAGAGCAGGTAAGCGAGCGTGTCGTCTTTGCCTTTGAACGGCGCCCATTCAGCGGGTGCTTTGCCGGCATCGATTTGCTGAATCGCTTTGCGCGCGTACTCGAGAGCGGTGCTGTTGAACTGTTCATTCTTGGCTGACGCGGCGAGATAACCCGCATAACCGAGATCGATCTGCACGCGCAGGTTGTTAGGGTCTTCAGCGAGAATCTTGGCGCCGGTGGCGAATGCCTCGGCGAAGTTCTTTTGGTTGATCAGACCCGGAAGAGCTTCGCGACGCTCATCGCTTTCGTAGGCCAGGACCCACTTTTGCAGATAATCGATGTACTGGTCTTTATCCTTTTTATACTTCAGCAGGTAATCTTGCGCGGCCTTGTAAGCGACGGCTTTATTCGTTTTGACATTGTTGTAAAACCGGTTATAGATTTCGATCTTGACCGGATCGTCAGTCTCCTGCACCTGCGCCACCACAACTGACTGACGCGAGCCAAACGTCACCACCGTAAACGCGAGCAACGCGGCCAACGCAAATCTCTCGAACAACTTCATATCAACTATCCTCCGCTGCTGAGCTCAGCATATCCAGGGGCTTAGACGCCGGGAAGCCCGTTAAGGGTTTTATCAACGTAAGGTTATAATCACTTTGCTTTCCCAGAAAATATCATAGGATCAGCAGAAATTCAGACTGAAGGCGCACTAATGACCGGCACTATTGAAAAACGGCCCGACCACATCAAATTTTCAGGCCGCATTCTATTTCTAACTGACGATACGAAGCTAATCCGCCAGCAGCTCGAAGCCACTGGCGACGCGGCCGCCGCACTTGAAACGGAACTCGCGGCGCGACTCAGAAACGGCGACCTGCCGCTGATGAGCAACATCTCCACTGATGAAATAACACCGGGCTGGGTCTGTTTCTACTACGACGAAACGCTTGGCCAGTACGTTTACGTCGGCATGCGCGAAGGCGCCGTCAAGAAAGACGAAGTGAAAAACGGCGACTTCGCGGTGGTTGTTTCCGGGCTCTCGAAAGGCTGCGGCTCTTCACGAGAAACGGCGCCATACGCGGAGAAAGCGGCCGGCGTGCAGCTCGTAATCGCGCAGAGCATCGAAAAGATTTACGGTCAAAACTCGCAAAACATCGGCCTGCTGACCTCGACCGATTTTGGTTTGATCGAACGCATTCGTCGCGGTGAAGACATTCCGCTTTCGGAGTTTACGAAAGGTCTCGATCCGATCTCGCGGGACATCGTTTCCCACGGTGGTCTGTTCAACTACAACAAAGCGCGACTCTCGGGAAAAGTTTCGCCGCCGCCGGTTGAGACCGGTCCACGTCCAATGACGATCGTTGAAAAGATCATCGCGCGTCATGCGTTTGTCACCGCCGGGAAGATCGGAGTCGAGGCCGTGAAACCGGGGGATGCGTTGTTTGCACTCGCGGACGTGCGCTTCTCGCACGAGTACGTCACGCCGATGGCCGCGTCGTTGTTCACACAGGCCCTGGGACCGGACGCGCGTGTTTCTTCACCGGAATCAGTGGTTGCGTTTCGAGATCACCTGACGTTTATCGGCCGCGTGATGTCGCCCAAACATCGTGAGATGGGCTTGCTTGAGCGAGCTGAAGGACTCGCGACGACGCAACAGAGTTTCACCACACAGCAAAGCATTCGACTCTAC
>DATEWS010000894.1:0-2301 GCA_035257785.1 Pyrinomonadaceae bacterium | reverse complement strand
CTCGCGCGCTTCATCAGGACTCATCGATGCGAAGAACGACGCGTTTTGCGTATACGCCTCTTCCACCTGCGCCCGCGTGACGGCGATCTCGCCGAGCGTGAGCTGCCGCCGCAACTCCTCAATCGAGATGGCACGCGCCGTAGCTTCGCGCTCCAGAATCTTCGACACGATGAGATTCTCAAGCGCGGCTTTTCGAATAGCATAAAGCTGCTGTTGTAACGGATAGATTCGCGTGGCCACCGAATCATCCACTTGCTTCTCGGTGATCTCGATGTTGTTGACAGAAGCAACAACAGTCTCAGACGTTTGACTGAAAGCTGAGCCGGCCAGCAGCAGGACCAAACAAAGTACACGTGAGGTTTGGAAGATCATTTCTTTAACACTCCATTTTGTGAGTAATAAGTTGCGGTGGGTGATGTGCAATCTAGTCGGATCGGCAGTGGCAGTCAATGACTGTTTGTTGTCGAAAACGGCTATTGTTTGCCTAAAGCGGTCGAAGATCTTTTCTTTCGACGTTTGCGACGTTTTGAGTTGCGCGCGACTGTGCGACGATAGTCGGTCGGCGTCACCCCGTACTGTTTTCGGAAGTCGCGCACGAAGTGCGCACTCGAGGTAAATCCCACCTGCTTTAGGACCTGCTTAACCGTCAGAAACGTTGTGCGCAACATCTTCTCGGCTTTGCGCAGCCTGACTTCCCTCAGAAACTGAGCCGGACCCTTGCCTGTTTCTTTTTTGAATAGATGGCGGAAGCGCGACGGCGAAAGGTTTACGAGGGCGGCCAGAGTGGGAGTGTCCCACGCAACGACGGGTTCGCTTTTGATCCTGGCGATGACGAGTTCAATTCTTCGGTCCATGTGATGAGGACGCTGAAACGAAGAAGCCTAATTTCTAAAGAATGTGAGAATTACAAGCGCCGTGGCAGATTACTCGGAGAATTTACGTTTGTCTACGGCAAACTACAATTTCACAGGTTGCTCTGCTAGTATGAGTGAGCATTTTCATCCGGTAAGTATCGCTCTAACGAGATTCGTGCGGCCTGATTACTTCCCTGAACCAGGAGATCTGAAACGAATGGGTGACGACCTGAGGACAGAGCGCGAGCTGTCTCTGGATTTCTTGCGCGTGACTGAAGCCGCGGCCATCGCTTCCGCGAAAACAATGGGGCAAGGCGATCGAAAGTTCTCCGATCACGTCGCCGTCGAGGCGATGCGGGAAGTAATGGATACGGTTCCCATGCGCGGGCGCGTGGTGATTGGTGAGGGTGAACGCGATGAAGCGCCGATGCTTTACATCGGCGAGGAAGTTGGTGGCGGTTTTGGTGTGGGTGAAGAGATCGCCGAGTCGTGTCCGGAAGTCGATATCGCCGTCGATCCTTTAGAGGGCACGAACCTTTGCGCACTCGGAGCCAACAACGCGATCGCCGTGCTCGCTGCGGCTGAGCGTGGCGGACTGCTGAACGCGCCTGACATTTACATGGACAAGATCGTGGTCGGTCCATCATCGCGTGGCGTGGTGGACATAGATGCGCCGGTGAAAGACAACTTGAAGAACATCGCGCGACGATTGGGTCGCGATATTGAAGACTTGACCGTAATCGTGCTCGATCGTTCGCGACACAAGAAACTGATCAACGACGTAAGGGCGGCAGGCGCACGTATTCGACTAATCTCCGATGGCGATCTTTCGGCGGGAATTTCAGCGGCAGTGGCGGGAACAAACATTCACGCGCTCATGGGAATCGGTGGTGCGCCGGAGGGTGTTATTACGGCAGCGGCGATGAAGTGTTTGAATGGCGAGATTCAGGCGCGGCTCGTGTTTGATCCCGATAGGCTTGGAGTTGATAAAGATAAGGTGCCGTCGCGGGATGAAGTGCTCGATCGACTGGCGACCATGGGAATCAAGGATCCGAACAAGGTTTATGACACTGACGACCTGGCGCCCGGCAAGAAGATCATCTTTGCGGCCACGGGGGTGACGGACGGGGCGCTGTTGAAGGGTGTGCGTTTCTTCGGTTCGGGAAAGCGAACGCATTCGGTGGTGATGACGACTGAGTCGCGACACATTCGATTCGTTGATACGTTGCACATCGAAGGTGGACCAGACACGGTGATCCGTTTTTAGCCGCGGATAAAACGGATAAAAATCCGGATTTATTTCCGCGTCATCCGTGGCTCTTTCAATGATGCAATACGTTCCACAAGTTGTGCCGACCAGCAGGCCGGTCGTGTTCTGGTTGATTAGTGCGGCGACGGTGTTGTTTTTGGTCGTGCTGATTTTTACGGCGCCGGTGGCGGCGGCGGG
>DATEWS010000893.1:0-2290 GCA_035257785.1 Pyrinomonadaceae bacterium | reverse complement strand
GCTATTATATTTCGCGCCTTTGGCGCTGTTGCGCTTGATCCTGGCAACGCGATCCTTTGCGCTGTGGCGTCGAGTATTGGAGGAGTTACAGGTGTCCGATTTACGTCGTGCTGTTCCGAGTTTGGTGGTCTTGATCCTGTTGTGGGCAGCGGTGAATCAGAATTAGCGCCCTACGACGGGCTCGATTGCTGAAACGATTCCCATGATGACGCAAAGGCTGGCACAAACCGGACGCAAAACTGAAAGCGGTATGCGATTGCGGAGGCCGCGACCAATCGCGAGGGCGAGCAGCCCTTTAGTGATCAGTGCGAGCGTTGCTCCCACCCACACGACGACGGGCAAGTGATACCTCGCGCTCAGTGTCGCGGTCATTATCTGGCCCACGTCTCCCCATTCGGAAAACAGGATAGCGGCGAAAGCGACTAACGAAACTCTCGAAAAGCTTCCGCTCTGTTTCGTAGGCGCCGAATGGTCATCACTTCGCCGGAACCAAATCACGAGCGCGGTGACAAAGAATGTGACAGTGCTCACTACGTTCAACATTGACGTGGGCAGTTCGGTAATCGCCTGTCCCACGAGTACTGCAACTCCCATCTTGATCATGTAGGCAGCAGTGAACCCGCAGAAGACGTAGAGAGTTTGAAAACGCATCGTCAGCGAAGTGATCGTGTAGAGATTCTTATCTCCCAACCACTCGCAAAGAAACACAGCACCGTAAGTAACGAATAACAGGTAGAGCATTTCTATTTCGGTACCTCGGGTGGAGGTTCACAGCCATCCACGTCGGGATGAATGGTCCACCGGTGCAATTCGGTAGCTTGCAATGCTCCTGTCGCTTCCGAGACTGACTCATTAAGTAGCCCGCACCATTTGTCTCGCAACCAGGTCGCACGGTCGCGAAATCTCTGACTCGCCAACCCCTTTTGCATGTCGTCGATGGTGAGACCGGTGATATTGGCGGGCATGTCCGGCAGATCCTTAGGCAGCTTAGTGGCGTCGTTGAAATCCGGATCCCACTCCGTATAGGCTGAGGCTTCTCTCTCTGGATGGAGCTTTATTACCTTCATCAATGGATGAATCTCATGCCAGCCTTCATGAAAACCGTCGTAAACGTGAATGCCGAACACCGCCACCTTGTCACCTTCACTGATTGGACCAAGTGACTTGTCGCCAACGTTTGCGTCTTCTACATCGCCGGGATCTGAATGAAAGGCGATCTGAGCGCCGATGTAAGCTCCGGCCGCACCACCTGCGAGGCCACCAATGATCGCACCGATGATCGCGCCGATCAAGCATCCGATTCCGCCAAATAAAGCGCCAATCGCGCAGCCAATCGCCGCCCCGGCCAAAGCCCCGAGTCCACTTGCCACGCCGACAAGAACTCCGAGGAGCAACGCAAAATCCAGCATTGCTTGCCAGAAATTGCCCTCGGCTTCAACGTGTAACTTACTACGATCGAGCTTATACGGAAGGTCACTAATGCTCGGCTTCATCAGATTCTGGCCTTGAAAGCCGTCGAGGTAAACGTCGTTTTCCGGTTGCAGCTCAGTCTTGCCGTCGATGGATGGTCCAGGATCGCCACTCTTGAAGTTGTTGTTATCTGATTTGTAATCGTCATTCAGCCGGTGAGGCATTAAGCGAAGGTCAAAGAATTCATCGTTGTCGAATTCTCCGAATCCCGAAATTTCAGGAGTTGATTGCACTGTCCCAACGGCGCACTTTGGTTGGTCGCCCAGGCAGACGAGCCGGTGGTTCAACCAGTTTCTCGCCACCTCGGCAATTGTGCCCGCATATCCGACTGCCATGAAGACTGCGCCAACGACAAAAAAGCCAAACGCGTACGAGAGTATTGCGCCCACCAGGGAGATGCCGCCGACTGCCAGTATTGTGCTCAGGAGATCACTCTCGTTGAACGGTGTGTCGCCGGCAGTGTGTTGATAACATTTGGTGTATTGACGGAAGGCCATATCTCGTTACTCCGTCACTATTAGCGTCACGCCGCCGACGAGTTCGCGATCGGTGTGCGGACTGGTCGCAAAGGCATTGATATTAAAAGCTTGTTGACCGGTGAAGTTGCCCGGCAGGTATTCGATTTCGACGTTTACCTGAATCTGCTGATTGGGAGTTAGCGTGAAGCTCTTCGGATCGATTTTTACCTGCCATGCCGCGGTAACGGGAAAACTGCCATAACCTTGAGTTGTCAAAGCTCTGGCCCAGCGCATACGACTTTCCTGTAATCGCGTCAGTCCGGGGACGCCGCGGATGTTAGGCAGTGGTTCCTCGGGACATG
>DATEWS010000892.1:0-2052 GCA_035257785.1 Pyrinomonadaceae bacterium | reverse complement strand
GTTTACGCGAAAGAGTTTGGCGGCGGCGGTGGGGTCTATCGCAACTTGTTTGACGCGCACCCGCCGTTTCAAATCGATGGAAACTTTGGTGCGACGTCGGGCATCGTTGAGATGCTTATGCAAAGTCACACGGGCGAGATCGAGATACTACCCGCGTTACCGAAGGCATGGCCCAACGGAGCAGTTACAGGTCTGCGCGCTCGCGGTGGCTTTGAAGTCGATATCGTTTGGAAAGATAATGTCTTGGACCACGCGACGATAAGAAGCATCACCGGCACTGAATGCCACATTCGCTATCGCGAAAAAACGAAACGCTTACGTTTCAAACGTGGCAGCAGTATCCGCGTGGATCGGTTTTAATGATCCGTGTCATCCGTGTTCAAAAATCGAGAAACGGCTTCGTTGAGTCGAGGGGATTCACACGAGGTCGCCAGATGACCGCAGTCTCCTTCGAGATCGATTATCTTTGCCCCGATTAACCTCGCAAACTCACGCGCTGGTCCAGGTGTGACGACGTGATCGAATTTCGCGACCACGACCAGCACCTTCGCTTTCACAACGCCGTAATTACTCGAGACATCCAACTGCATCATCGCCTGCGTCTGACGAATCTTGTCGTTTGCATCGAAACGCTTCGTATCCTTCCGCGCCTTCTCGAGATCTGCAAAAACCTGTTCGCGCGTCTTGCGTCGGTTGTAGTCGGTCGGTGTTGTGAGTAGCAGTTCACCAAAAGCGAAGTCGAGCGCGCGCGCCGGGTTCGCAACGTAATTGCCGCCCTTCCAATCGCGGTCTCGCATGAGCGCTTCGATCTGTGCTGCCCACAGCATCAGATCGTAAGGCGCCAGGCGCGGCGAACCGACAATCGGAACCGCCTTATCCATGAAGTCGGGATACGACACGATCCACTGAAACGTTTGCATCCCGCCCATCGAGATGCCTACAACTGCCTTTACATGATCGAGATTCAAAACTTTAGTTAGCAGCTCGTGCTGTGATTCAACCGTGTCGCGCAATGAAAACATCGGAAAACGCATGCGTGGTTGCAGACGGCTGTTTGAAGGCGACGAAGAGACTCCGTTGCTGAGTGCATCGATCGCGACGACGAAATACGAAGTGGTATCGATCAGTTTGCCCCGTCCAAAATTCGACTTGAGTTGTTCGGTAGTACCGCCGGCCCAGGTAGGAAACACGATGACATTCGACTTGTCGTTGTTCAGTGTGCCGAAAGTTCTATAACCAACACGGCAGTTGCGAATGACGCCGCCGTTTTGAAGCTTGAGGTCGCCGATGTTTGCGAACCTTTGCTCCTGCGCGCAAGCAACTGAGGCAAACAGGAGCAGTCCACAGATTACGCAGATTGATCGCTTCATTTATTTTTGGAAGACGATGTTGTCGACTAAGACCATGCCATGTTGCGGCGTGCACTGATCGCAGTAAGCACTGATGCTGATTGCAGTTAATTTCCTTAACACTTCTTTGGAGTCTACGCGTTCCTGCACCCACGAAGGTTGCGATAATCCCTTCAACGGGATCACATACGTGTTAAGCCCTGTCTTGAGTCGTATCGGCAGTTGCGGAAAGCCCGCAGTGAGATTGATGCCCTGTCCGTGACTGATGAACTCAACCCGCAACGAATCGACACCCGTTGCGTAAAGTTGTAGCGCCATCTGTTTGTAGCCGCTCACGTCGTCCGCAACGGGTTTTCCATCTTTCATCGGGCGTCCTTGAACTTCGAGCGTCACATTCGCCCATTGATTTGGACCAACAAGACTGTACTCGAACGACGCAAGATGATTTTGCGGCGCGTCTTTCAGAACGATCAGCTCCGGAGCTCCTGGAGTTGCATTGGCCAATCCCTTGTATTGCACGGGCGTAGATTCGTTGGCCGTGTAGATCTGGACCATACCGCCGTTGGCACTGACGGGCCGGCCGTTCTCAATCTTCTCGAAATCCGCGTAGACAAACTTGTCGCCACCCTCTTGCGAAACGGTTGAGAGGGCCAGCAAAGTGATGACGATTAAAGAAGCGATCACTTTCATAAGATTCTCCTTT
>DATEWS010000891.1:0-15141 GCA_035257785.1 Pyrinomonadaceae bacterium | reverse complement strand
TGCGGCCTGGGCGGCAGCGCGTTGCTGGTAGAGCGCGATCAGTTTCTGCATGCGGTCCCTGATAGTCGCCAGCTTGGTTTCGTAGTCAGGACATGCTTTAACAGTCTTTTCGAGATGCGCTAGAAAATTTGGATTGCCCATCTCTTCGCGTAGCGCCGGTAGGAACGGCTCCAGCTTCGCATAAACGAAGAAATGCTCGCCGTTGGCATCATTGAACATTTCCGGCTCGATCGCCCCATGGTTAACGAGCGAGCAGGCCATGTCCCAGTAAGAGATCACCATGCGATATAGACCACTCTTATCGCTGGTTAATACATCTATAAAATCTTCTTTGCCTTTCGGGTTGAAGGTAAAGAACCAGTTGCGCGCGTCGCGCATCGTCTTCTCACGCCTGAGATCGTAAAGCTTCAGAATGAGATCGGCATCTTTGTATTTACTCATTTGTGCTCTCCTATTAATTAGTGGCAGGAGCAGACGGCAGCGGCAGGAGAAAAAACTGCTCCTGTTCGCTGCTC
The DNA here is from genome assembly GCA_035257785.1 of Pyrinomonadaceae bacterium. Classification (GTDB taxonomy): domain Bacteria; phylum Acidobacteriota; class Blastocatellia; order Pyrinomonadales; family Pyrinomonadaceae; genus PSRF01. The sequence continues at coordinate 14,626 of DATEWS010000891.1, read as the reverse complement.
CTGCTCCAGATCAGAAACCTAGCTTGTCTGAATTCCTTGTGAAGGCTGCTCGGTAGTCCACAGTGGCGGAGTCTCGTCAGCGGCCTGTGTCGGACACGCGTCTTCGAGCGCGATAGACAGGACCTCATCAATCGTTTCCACGAAATTGATGTTGAGCGCGTCACGCACTTCCTCGGGCAGCTCAGTCAGATCCTTCTCGTTGTCCTTTGGCAGGATGATCGTGTCGATACCAAAGCGATGTGCAGCCAATAACTTCTCTTTGACGCCGCCGATCGGAAGCACCTTACCACGTAGCGTGATCTCGCCGGTCATGGCCACGTTTCGTTTCACAGGTACTCGCGCCAGCGCCGACGCCATCGCAGTCGCCATCGTGATGCCGGCGGATGGTCCATCTTTCGGAATTGCGCCTTCAGGAATATGAATATGCAAATCGCGCTTGCGAATGAAATCGAGACTCATTCCCAAACGTTCGGCACGCGCGCGTATGCAAGTCAGTGCTGCCTGCGCTGACTCCTGCATGACGTCGCCGAGTTTTCCGGTAAGCGTTACACCGCCACGACCCTTAACGAGCGTCGCTTCAATCTGTAGCACTTCGCCGCCGATCTCAGTCCACGCGAGTCCGGTTGCAAGTCCGATTTCACTGTGGGCGGCGATACCCTGCTGGCGAAACTTGATTGGACCGAGCATCTCGCGCACGCGCGCACCGTCGACGATCTCTTTTACGTCTTCGCCCAGTTGTTCAGCGACGACTTTACGCGCCAGTTTGCGACAGCAGGAGCCCATCTCGCGTTCGAGATTGCGCACACCAGCTTCGCGAGTATAGTGACGAATGACTTCCAGTATGCCTTCGTCGGTAAAGTCAAACTGTTCCAGCTTCAGGCCGTTGGCTTCAGCCTGTTTCGGTACGAGGTGTCGCTTCGCAATCTCGAGCTTCTCGCGTTCGGTGTAACCGGAGAGCCTGAGAATTTCGAGACGATCCTGGAGTGCCGGTGGAATGGTGTGCAGGACGTTCGCAGTGGCAATGAAAAATACTTTCGACAGATCGTATTCAACGTCGAGGTAGTGGTCCTGGAACGTGTGGTTCTGTTCCGGATCGAGAACCTCGAGCAGCGCCGCACTCGGATCGCCGCGGAAATCTGCGCCGAGCTTGTCGACCTCGTCGAGGAGCAACACCGGATTGATAGTGCCGGCCTTCTTCATCATCTGAATGATCTGGCCGGGCAGGGCGCCAATGTATGTACGACGATGACCGCGAATCTCAGCCTCGTCACGCACACCGCCTAACGAAAGACGGACGAACTTGCGTCCAGTTGCGCGTGCGATCGATTTGCCGAGACTCGTTTTGCCGACACCCGGAGGTCCAACAAAGCACAAGATCGATCCCCGCGGATTCTTCACAAGCTGACGAACGGCGAGATACTCAAGAATGCGTTCCTTGATCTTCTCGAGTCCGAAGTGATCTTCGTTGAGTACTTCTTCGGCCTTCGCGAGATCCTTGATCTCTTTCGACTTCTGTTTCCACGGTACGCTGATCAGCCAATCGATGTACGTGCGCGAGACGGTGCCTTCCGCTGACATCGGCGGCATGGCTTCGAGGCGGTGCAGTTCCTGCATCGCTTTCTCTTTAGCCTCTTCAGTCATGCCGGCTTCTTCGATCTTTTTCTTTAACTCTTCGAGTTCAGCCTTTTCATCCTTGCGACCGAGTTCCTTATGAATGGCTTTGATCTGCTCGTTGAGGTAGTACTCTTTTTGCGCCTTCTCCATCTGCCGCTTGACGCGAGTTTGGATCGTGCGATCGAGTTGTCGTTTTTCGATCTCGGTTTCAAGCAGCTCGATCAAGCGTTGCAGGCGTGCCTGAGTCGAGAAGATCTCGAGTAGTCCTTGCTTGTCTTCGACGGAAATTCGCAGTTGTGATGCGAGTGCGTCAGCGAGATGCGAAGGTTCCTGATTGCGCAACGCCGTTTGCAGTGCGTCGGTTTGGGTATCAGGCGCGAGACGAAGATGTTGCTCGACGAGTTGGCCGACCTTTTGAATCAGCGCGTCGAGTCGTGTGCCTTCTTCGTTGACGATGGGCGCGCGACGCACAAGCGCCATGAAGGCGCCGTCGGTGTTTTCAACGCGCACAGTGGTGGCGCGTTCGCGACCCTCCACTACCACTTTGATCTGGCCGTTCTCCTGTTTTTGCGACTGGAGAATCCGGCCGAGCGTACCGATCCCGTAGATTTGCTCGGGACCGGGCTCGTCAACGGTGGCGTCGTGTTGAGTTGCCAGGAAAATCGTGCGGTCTGTAGCCAGAGCCTGTTCGAGTGCTCGCACCGAGCCGGCTCGACCGATTTTGAAAGCGACTTTGGTAAACGGGAAAATCACGACGTCGCGGATTGGCACCATCGGGTACCAGGCTACGTCGGCGGGGGTTCTGTCTGAATATTCTTCCATGGTTGAAACAACTTATCTGAGAAAGAAGGCTAATTGTAAAACATTTCCGGTCGGGGGCGCTATCGGTTATCTCTAGGGGCAGCAGCACGTAGCAGGAGCAGGTGACGCTTACTGATTGTTCCTGTTCCTGTAACCTGCTGCTGCTGACTTGGTTAGGCGGCGGCGCCGTCGATTCCAGTGAGACCTTCACCCGGAACAGCCCGGCGACGTTCGACCATTTCGCTGGTTATCACGAATTCTTTGACGCGTTTCTGCGAAGGAAGGGTATACATCGCGTCAAGCAGCAGTTCTTCGAGGATCATCATCAGTCCGCGGGCGCCGACCTTGCGCTCAACAGCCTGCCGGGCGACAGCTTTGAGCGCGTCCTCAGTAAACTTCAACTTGACGTTGTCGAAATCAAATTTCTTCTGGTACTGCTTGACCAGAGCGTTCTTGGGCTCGGTCAGGATCTTGATGAGTGCTCCCTCATCGAGCTCGTGGAGCACGCCGGCGACAGGAAGTCGGCCGACGAATTCTGGGATTAGTCCGAAACGAATCAGGTCCTCGGGTTGCACCTGGGCCAGCGCTTCCGCATGACGATGACTGCCTGACTTCACTTCCGCATGGAACCCGAGCGACTTGTTGCGGAGTCTGCGTTCGATCACTTTTTCAAGACCGACGAACGCGCCCCCGCAGATGAAGAGAATGTTGGTTGTGTCGACTGGAAAGAACTCCTGGTGCGGATGTTTGCGACCACCCTGCGGTGGAACATTCGCGACCGTGCCTTCGAGGATCTTCAACAGCGCTTGCTGCACGCCTTCGCCTGAGACGTCGCGTGTGATCGATGGGTTCTCGTCCTTGCGACAAATCTTGTCGACTTCGTCGATGTAGATGATCCCTTGTTGCGCACGTTCGACGTCGCCATTAGCAGCTTGCAACAATTTGAGAATGATGTTCTCAACGTCTTCACCGACGTAGCCCGCTTCAGTCAGCGTCGTCGCATCGACGATAGTGAACGGAACAGCGAGCATGCGCGCGAGTGTTTGCGCCAGCAACGTCTTGCCTGTGCCGGTCGGTCCGATCAGAAGAATGTTTGCTTTCTGAATCTCAACATCGGAACGACGGCGACCGAGTTCGATGCGCTTGTAGTGTTGATACACGGCAACGGCCAGGCGCTTCTTCGTTTCCTCCTGGCCGATCACGTATTCGTCTAGAAAATTTTTGATCTCTCCGGGCTTTGGCAGCGGCGGGCGAGTGGCGACGGACTCTGCCTGCTGATCATCAGTAATGATCTCGTTGCAGATATCGATGCACTCGTTACAGATGTAAACAGTGGGACCGGCAATGAGCTTCTTTACTTCGTTCTGCGACTTGCCGCAGAACGAGCAGCGCAGAGTATCATCAGTTCGTCTCACCATAATCTAGCGAATGAAGCTCCTTTGCGGGGATCGCGCTTGGCTACTACTCTCGGTGCGCGATGACCTCGTCTATTAAACCATATTCTTTGGCCTGCATGGCAGACATAATTTTATCCCGTTCCACATCGCGTTCGACTGTGTCGTACGACTGCCCCGTATGTTTGGCGATGATTTGGGAGGTGAGCTCACGCATTCGCAGAATCTCTTCTGCCTGGATGCGAATGTCTGTTGCCTGACCTTGTGATCCGCCTGATGGCTGGTGAATGAGGATACGCGAGTTTGGAAGGGCGAAACGTTTTCCTTTGGCGCCGGCTGCGAGTAACAGCGCGCCCATCGATGCGCATTGTCCGACGCAAATGGTCGTGACATCCGGGCGAATGAATTGCATCGTGTCGTAGATCGCCATCCCTGCGGTGATCGAACCACCAGGTGAATTGATATAGAGGTTAATATCTTTTTCGGGGTCTTCGGCTTCGAGAAAAAGTAGTTGGGCTACGATTAGGTTGGCAATCTGATCGTCGATCGGGGTACCCAGGAAAATAATATTGTCTTTCAGCAGTCGTGAGTAAATATCGAAGGCGCGCTCGCCTCGCGAAGTCTGCTCCACGACCATTGGGACTAGAGCCATACAGTTCTAACCTCGATAAAGCCATCCACAGATTACACAGATATGTTTTTTAATCCATCTATGTAATCTGTGGATGGTTGCTACTCATTTTCCGGCGCGTCATCTTCTTCTATCTGATCGTCTGTTGGTTCGGTCCACTCAGCGTCAGTGATGCGCGCATTTTCAACTAAAAGATCGAGCGCTTTACGATTGCGCAATCTGTGCGCGATGCTACGTTCGCCTCCATTCTTTGTCAAGGCAGCACGTACTTGCTCTATCGTTTGTCGTGCAGCACTCGCGATCGACTCGATCTCTGCTTCAATCTCTTCATTCGAGATGGTGATATTCTCTGCTTCGGCGATCTTCTCCATCAACATCGTAGCACGTACGTCGTCCTCAGCTTGTGGCCTCAACTCTTCGCGCGCACCTTCCCAGTTTATCTGCTCGCTTCGTGGATCGATGCCACGTTGCATCATCTGACGCGCCGCGTCCTGAAGACGCTGATTGGTCTGCTGCTCGACCAAACTCTCAGGCACTTCGAACTTGTTCTCTGCGACTAGTTTTTTGACAAGCTCACCGCGTACGTGGTGCTCCGACTCCGCTTTCGCTCTGCCTTCGAGATCTTCTCGAATCTTTGTGCGCAATGTTTCCACTGTATCGAATTCACCGCCGAGACTCTGCGCCCACTCGTCATCGAGTTCGGGCAATTCTTTTTGTCTGACTGCGGTTACGTCAGTCGAATACTCCACTTTTTTGCCGGCGAGACCCGGAGAAGTGAAGTCCTGCGGGTATTCGACGAGAAAAGTCTTAGTCTCTTCAGGTTTAACGCCGGTAAGATTGTCAGTGAACTCCTGCTGCACACCGGGACCGCCAAGCACGACTTCGACGTCGTCTACTTTTATTTCTTCCGCATCCGGTGCATCGTCGACAAACCTTCCGCGCGCGTTGATGGTGACAGTGTCGCCCAGTTGTGAGGAGCGATCTTCGACTGGTTGCAGTGATGCAGATGAATCGCGCAGGCCTTCGATCACGCGATCGATGTCGACGTCGGTGATCGGACGCACGCGACGCGTGGTTTCGAGTCCTTTATATTCCTTTAGTTCGATCTGAGGCAGGACTTCGAGGCCGACTTTCACCGTCAGCGGTTCATCGCCAAGACGATCGAGCGCTTCGCTGTTGTCTAAGTGTACTTCAGGCTCACCGATAGCGGAGAGTGAATGCTCGTCGATGGCACTGTTGACTGCATCGGGCAGCAATTCGCGTAGCACTTCGCTTCTGATCTCGCTCTTGTAGCGCGTGCGCACGACTGAAGTTGGCGCGTGTCCGGGACGAAACCCGGGCACCTTTGCTGCCTTGCTGTACTCGCGGCTGATGCGATCGTAAGCGTCGCGAATCTCCGCCGGCTCGATTTCGATTTTGATCTCCTTGCGAGTTGGGGAGACGTCAATAAGTTCAGTTTTCATTTCCTGTTTCTTCTATTTGGTGCGAAAGGGGGGACTCGAACCCCCACACCTTTCGGTACCAGATCCTAAGTCTGGCGCGTCTGCCAATTCCGCCACTTTCGCTCGTGAAAAGCGAAATGAAGAATAGCACAGAGAATTGGCCGCCGATAAACGCGGATGACGCGGATTTGATCCGTGCTTGCTGGCAAGGATCTATCAAAAACAATTTCTTTTCGACTATCTCTTACTCGGTCGGGAGGATGTGAAACTTGATCATCGACGCGAACGCTGCAAATTATGTCGAACCGTAAAGTTCTGTGCTAGACAGGATCATAACCGTACAATGCCACGTTCAAAGTTCGTCTGGCTTGAGCCCCGGAGTCGACAGGCAGGCGAAGGCACATCAGGCGTACAGCGATGCTAGCTACCCGCGGCCATCGCGATGTACGTCTTTCTTAGCCTCAGCTTCATTCCTTTCCTGCCGATTGTTTCGACGGGCTTCGTGATTATTCTCGTAGTCGTGATCGTGTTGTTGATTCGCTGGCAGGTAAAGTTTGGCCGCCTGGTGACTAATGATACCGATTATAAAAAAGCGCGACAATCGTGGCTGATCTCGCTCGTGATGTTAATCGTTGCAGTGCCACTCGGGTTCATTGTGCGACCATTAGGCATATGCCCGAGACTCACGCTAAGTTGCGCCACCAAAACTACTCCAGCTCCTACTAGTGCGAGTACTGTGTAAACCTTCAGAATTTTGGCAATGTAGGTAACGGAATTCTTGATTAGAATAGTCATAGACCAGGCTTTCTTACATAGGCTGCCACTACAGAGTATACGCCCCAAATCACGAAACCGACTAGTATGACAAGATCAGCTCCGTCGAAGATATATCTAAGTCGTATTCTGTCGAAGAATACATAATCGGATGTTCCCCAAAGCCAATGCACGAGTTGTTCTATGAGCCAAATTGCACCCAACAGAGCAGCCACGACTAATGAGTGTGCCAGTAATTCAATTAGCGCATTTAAAACTCTTAATGAAGCTTCTTTGGAGACCTGCTTTTAAGTCAATCGTACCTACGCCACGCGGTACTCAGTCCGTGGCTTCCCGAGGAAATCCTTGCCGGTTTGCTTTGTGATCAGGCGGAGCTGTTCGAGTTCGTAATAGGCGCGTTGGATTTCACCCTTGTCGACGGAGAGTTTTTGGCCGAGCGCGGCGGGCGAGGGCAGGGATTCGCCTGAGGTGAGGGTCTTGTTGCGAATCTGGCTTTCGATCTGTTCGCGCACCTGGGCGTAGACGGGATTGTGCGACAGGTCTTTCAGTTCGATGTTCATAGGCTTAAAGGGTGCGCGTTACTTTTGATAAAGAACGCGGGGAGTCAGGGTCGAGTCCTTTAGCTTCAGCCAGCAGAGCGGCAAACAGTTGTCCAGGTACTATGTATGGAATGGGCGCGAGAAACTCGTCAATCTCGCGCGACATCACGATCGCGCGCGTACACAGCCGTGCGGCGTCGAGATCACTCGTGATAGCGAGGGTGTCTGCATGTAACTCACGCAGACGTTCGATCAGACTCTTCACTCCCTGCAACATCACTCCCGGCGGCGCAAACAATATCACCGGAAAATGACGTTCGACCATCGCGAGTGGACCATGCAGAAAGTCCGCGGATGAAAAGCGCTCAGCGACCACGTAACAAGTCTCCATCAACTTCAGCGCGAGCTCGTATGCGTTCGCGTAAGCCAAACCGCGACCGACGACGACGCAGTTTTCCATGAAAACGTAACGCTGCACGAGCTCGCGGATCGCAGGTTGTTGTTCGAGCGCGCTTGCGACAAACTCGGGAATCGCCTCATACGAAAACGGTAGCGATCCCTGGGCCAACTCCGCAGCCAGCATATAAAAAAGGAGCATCTGTCCCGTGAACGTCTTGGTTGCGGCGACTGAACGTTCTTTACCGCCGTGAGTGAGCAGCGTTTCATCGACGATCCTGGTCATCGACGATCCGGGCTCGTTGCTAATCCCAACGGTGTACGCACCCGATTTCCGCGCGTTCTCGAGTACGCGATTGATGTCTTCACCTTCACCAGATTGAGACACGCCAACCACGAGCGCATGGTCCAACTTCAGTTGCGCGTTGTAGATTGTGTGAACTGACGGCGCTGAAAGTGAGACGGGAATGCCGGTAGTGATCTCTAACAGGTAACGACCAAAAAGCGCGGCGTTATCAGAGCTACCGCGAGCGACAAGAACGATCAGATCAATGTCGCGCGTCTTGAGCAGGTTTCCGAGTTTGGCGATCTTGGCGCGCTCAGCCGCAATCGTGCGCTCGAGTGCGGCAGGTTGCTCGGCGATCTCCGCAAGCATTAGAGACATGTCAGGGCCAATACTGTAACACACATAAACGGGATTAGATTCGTGTTAATCTTAGCGCCATGTCCCCCAAACGACTGGTGTCGCTCGACGTCTTTCGCGGTGTCGCGATCGCAGGCATGGTGCTGGTGAATAATCCCGGCACGTGGTCCAGCATCTACTGGCCATTAGAACACGCGGAGTGGCATGGTTGGACACCGACCGATCTCGTCTTTCCGTTTTTCCTTTTCATCGTCGGCGTTTCGATCACACTCGCGTTCGCGCGGCGCGTTGAAGAAGGCAGCGTCAAACGTGACTTATATCTCAAAGTAATCAAACGCACTGCGATCATCTTCGGTCTCGGTCTATTTCTCAACGGCTTTCCTTATTTTCAACTGTCGACGATCCGCATCGCGGGAGTGCTTCAGCGCATTGCACTCTGTTACCTCATCGCATCGTTGATTTTTCTGACTACGAAAGTCAGGACGCAACTACTGATCGCCATCGCGTTACTGATCGCCTACTGCCTGGTGATGACGAAACTTGCCGCGCCGGGATACGCGCCCGGAGATCTCACAAAAGAAGGAAGCATCGCGTCGTTTGTCGATCGCGTGATCCTGGGACCGCACATCTGGAAGCAGGGAAAGGTTTACGATCCGGAAGGACTGCTCAGTACGATCCCGTCTGTAGCGACGACGCTCTTTGGAATACTCACAGGACACTGGTTGCGCAGCGAGCGAACGCAAATCGAGAAGGTCGTGGGAATGTTTGTGGCAGGCGCGGCGTGCGTGGTGCTCGGTTGGGCGTGGAACCCGTTCTTCCCGATCAATAAGTCACTATGGACCAGTTCTTACGTGCTGTTCACAGCGGGTCTCGCGCTGCAACTGCTCGCGTTGTGCTACTGGGTGATTGATATTAAAAGTTATCGCCGCTGGGCATGGCCGTTTGAAGTGTTTGGCGTGAATGCACTCGCGTTGTTTGTGGGAACAGGGTTGATGGTAAAGGCCATGGGACTTATCAAACTCCCGCGCGATGATGGCACGCAGATCTCTTCACAAGGATGGATCTTCCACAAATTCTTTTTGTCGTGGGCAGCACCCATTAATGCCTCGCTGTTTTATGCGATAGCGTTTATCCTGCTGTGGCTTTTCTTGATGTGGTTACTGTATCGAAAGCGAATCTTCATAAAAGTTTGAGAAGGAGAAACGAAAATGCCAACGTATGTCGCGCTTTTGAAGTGGACGGGACAGGGAGTCGGAAACGTGAAAGATAGTCCGGCACGTCTTGATGCGGGTCGCAAAGCTTTCAAAAAGATCGGAGTTAAGATCAAGGATACCTACCTGACCATGGGCCGGTACGATCTTGTTTGTATTATCGAAGCTCCTGACGACGAGACACTCGCAACCGCAATGCTAACGCTTGGCTCGCAGGGCAACATCCAGAGCGAAACATTGAAAGCATTCACTGAAGCTGAATATAGAAAGATATGCGCATCAGTTAGCTGACGCGTTCAAGGTTTGTAACCAGGACCGCGCAATACGTGGCCGGCGAGCGCCGGAGTTCGCTGGCCCTTATCAACACTAACCTTTCCGTTCACGAGCACATACTCAATCCCCGCCGGATACTGATTCGGTGACTCGAATGTCGCAGTGTCGATCACTCTAGCGGGATCAAACACGGTGATGTCCGCAAACATTCCTTCACGAATCAACCCTCGATCTCGCAAACCAACACGCGCCGCAGGGCCCCCCGTCATCTTGTGAACAGCCGACTCAAGCGACAACAACTTTTCATCACGCACGTAGCGACCGAGTATGCGCGGATAACTGCCCCACCCGCGGGGATGAGACTTGGAACCCGCGAGTGGTCCATCCGTCGCGCGAGCACCACTGTCAGTACAGAAACTGACGAACGGCGACTGCATCGCCAAACGCATGTCAGCTTCGCTCATCATGAAGTAGATAGCACCTGTTTGACCGTGGTCAGCGAGAATCAGATCAAACACGACGTCGAGCGGATCCTTCTTCTGCTGTTCGGCAATCTCTGAAATACGTTTGCCCTGCAACGGCTCCAATTCGCGATTCACCACTGAACCAATCAACACTCCGCCTGGACCACCGCTCCCTAAATAAATATTCTCCCACTCCGTTTGCTCTTCGGAGATCTCTTTCTTCAAACGCTGACGAGTTTGCGGATCGCGCAGGCGATTGAGCATTTTGTCCGTGCCGCCTTCGAGCGCCCACGGTGGCAGGCATGCGCTCAACGCCGTGCTGCCCGCGATGTAAGGATAGATGTCAGCCGTAACATCCAAACCACGATCGCGCGCCTGCTTGATGCGAGTGAGCACGTGGGCCATGCGGCCCCAGTTTTTCTTGTACGCCGTTTTGAGGTGCCAGATCTCAACCGGAATCTGCGCCTTTTGCGCGATCTCAAACACTTCATCGAGCGACGCGTCGATCGTGTTGGCTTCGCTGCGTTGATGCGTGGCGTAAATACCGCCGTACTGGTGTGCGACTTTGGCGAGCTCGACGAGTTCATCTGTCTTCGCGAAACGCGCCGGGACGTATTGCAGCGAAGTTGAGACACCGAGCGCGCCGTCACGCATCGCATCCGCAACCAGTTTCTTCATCTGGTCCAACTCCTGTGGCGTCGGTGGGCGATCGTCGTAGCCGATGACATACTCGCGAACCTGAGTAGCGCCTACAAACGTGCCGAGATTCACGCCGGATCCTTGCCGTTCAAGTCGCTTAAAATATTGATCAAGGGTCCGCCAGTCGATCGTGAGATTGAAGCGACGCAAAAAATCTTCCTGCTCTTTGATCTGACGTTCGTTGATCGGAGCAATCGACTCGCCTTCGCCTGTGATCTCGGTGGTCACACCCATCATTACTTTGCTATTCGCGCGCGGATCGATCAGCAGGTAAGTTTCCGATTGGCCCAGCATGTCGATAAAACCGGGCGCGACGACGAGGCCGCGAGCGTCGATCGTGCGTGTGGCGGTTGCTTGCGCAAGATTTCCAATCTTCACGATGCGATCGTCTTTGATCGCGACATCGGCGGTGTACGCCGCCCGACCGGAACCGTCGACAATCTTGCCGCCTCTAATCAGAACATCGTACTGAGGCGACTGGTTGAAAAGCATGAGCGACACATAAACACAGATGATGACGGATTTAAACATCGAGAAACCTACTTCGTTGATTGGGTTCAGGTAACATGCAGGTGTCGTATTTACCGAAGACGCGATAACGATTGCGAGCGACGAAACGATAGATCACATCGCGAAGCGCGCGCGGAATGACTTTGCCCGCCGCTGATGAGACACTCCAAAAACCTCCGAGCTCGCTTCCCGCTCGCAGAATCGCATCGGAGCGTTGCAACACTCGTTCGCCGGGCTGCTCGTAGTTCTCAATCACGTGCACAGTGTCGAGATCTTTCGCATCGATACCGTGACGTTGCAAAACTTTCGCGGCAAAGTCGCTTTGCAATGAAGCAAACCGCAAGCGACTACTCTTGTCACGCTTGAGCAAAAATTGGACCAACCGGTTGCACAGCCCGCACACGCCGTCATAAAGGATGATTGGGCTCGATTCATTCATTTAACGATCAAGGGCGCTTGATTCGCGCGTATCAATTGTTCGTTGATGGGCACGACGTCCCGCTTCAACTGCTCCCAATCCGTCAGCAGCTTCGTCAACACCTTCTGTAGCTCGAATGAGGCGTTAACCATTGGCTGCGTCGGCGCGAGATCCGCGCTTTGAAGATGTTCGAGTAACGATGAAAAACCATTGTTCAATTTCGTCAGATTCGGCTCGCGCACGTCAATAGTACCGCCACCCGGACCATCGCCACGTCCTTCACCAGCAAGCGCGAGGGCTCTTTTGTAAAACGCCGGCAGCGCTTCACGGAGCGGATTGTTACCAAACGCCTCTAAATGTGTTGACCGTATCTGCGTGCTCATTTGTCTGATTCGATCGGCTGCTTCATACGTCTGTTGCATGCCACGGTATGCCTGGAGCGACAGGTTAAACTGCTGAGTCAGATCTGCAAGACTCGTTTTCACGCGCGGATCCATTTTCACAGTTAGTGGTTGTGTGAATGTTTGGCCGTTCGCTGTGAGCTTCACTGTGTAAGTGCCCGGCAATACTGATGGACCAAGCGGATAGAGTGGCGTGTCGTTGTAGATCGCAGAGATCGGAAAACCGTGTCCAAACGACGGCGGTGGCGCGTATTTCAGGTCCCATACAAATCGCTGCATGCCCGCCTTTGGCGCCAGATACTGGCGCTTCTGAAACCAGTAAGGCGTCACTGGATAATCATCAGGATTGATCGCTGCTGCATCGTCGTCACTGGAATAACGACGCACCAGTTGGTTCTTGCTGTCGAAGATCTCGAGCTTTATCGGGAGCACCGGAGTTTCGCGGAAGTAGTAGTTGATGATCGCGCCGTCGGGTGGGTTTTGTCCGGCGGGTTCTTCCGGCGGCAACGGCGTATCAGTGTTGACGTTGCGCTGAACGCGATACGCAACCTGCGGTGCAAACAGGTGAACTGCTGAGTTCATCACTGTTGCGTTTAGCTGACGCAGCGGCGTGATGTCGTCGAGGATCCAGAACGAGCGACCATGCGTACCGACGACCACGTCATCATTGTGGATCACGAGATCGCGAATCGACGTTGCGGGCATGTTCAAGCGCAGCGGTTGCCAGCTATCGCCATTGTTCAGCGAATAAAAGACGGCCAACTCCGTTCCCGCAAATAATAGCCCTGCTCGCTGCGGATCTTCTTTCACGGTGTTGACTGGACCATCAGGCAGTCCGTTGACGATCTCTTTCCACGTCGCGCCGCCGTCAGTAGTGCGATAGATGTGCGGCTTCTGATCGTCGAGCCTGATCCGGTTGACGGCAACGTATGCAGTGTTTACGTCAGAATGGCTCGCGTCGATCTGGGAGATCTTGCTCCACGAATCGATCGCAGGTGGCGTGACGTTCTTCCAGTTCTTGCCGCCATCGCGCGTGATGTGAATCAGTCCGTCGTCCGTGCCGGCCCAGATCAAGTTGATGTCTTTCGGCGACGGCGCGAGCGCATAAATCACGCCGCGTCTCGGTTGCGTCGCCATTTCAGGACGACGAAACACACCGATACTTGCCGGCACTTCCGGTTTCTCACGCGAAAGATCCGGACTGATGATCTCCCAACTCACGCCGCCGTTCGTCGTCTTGAACAACACGTTGCCCGCGAGATAAAGCACGCGCGGATCAACAGGCGAGAAGAGAATCGGCGCGGTGCGCAGAAATCTGTGCTTCCCGCTACGCACGACCTCAGGCGCGATGTTTTGTACCTGACCCGTCGTCATATCGAAACGCGATGCCTTGCCGCCGTAGATCAGATTTGGATGAAGCGGATCGGGCGCGACGTAGCCATACTCTTCGACACCGACCGTGCGCCAGTCGCGAAAAGTAATCGCACCGTTATCGCCGCGACTCTTCACGCCCGCCGATCCGCTCTCCTGCTGACCACCGTAAACCCAGTAAGGAAATTGATTGTCAGTGATGACGTGATAAAACTGCGCGGTCGGCTGGTTGTACCACGAGCTCCACGTCTCGCCTCCGTTAACGCTCACGATCGCGCCCTGGTCGGTCGCAATCAGCATGATCTGCGGATTCTCAGGATTGATCCAAAGCGTGTGATAGTCGTCGCCGCCGGGCGCGCCTTTGAATGCGGTAAATGTTTTGCCGCCGTCAGTCGATCGATACGCGGCGATTGCCATTGAATAGACGATTTCTTTGTTGCGCGGATCGACGTCAATCTCAGCGAAGTCACTGCCGCGTGCCCACGCGCGCCTGTCAGTGCCAACGCGTCGCCACGTTTCACCAGCATCATCGGAACGATAGATACCCCCGAGCTGTGGCGCATCGACAGTCGCATAGACGGTGTTTGGGTCACTCGGAGCGACTGCGATACCAATGCGTCCGAGTCCCTGTTCGAAAGTCGGCAGACCGTTTTTTAGTTGATGCCACGTGTTGCCGCCGTCAGTTGTTTTGTAGAGCCCACTGCCCGGACCTTGCCATGCGCCGTTCTCCCAAGGCCCTTGTCGCGCTGACCAAAGATCCGCGTAGATGACTTTCGAATCGCGTGGATCAAAAGCGAGCGCGATGGCGCCGGTGTTCTCGTCCTTATAAAGGACCTTCTGCCACGTTTCGCCGCCGTCGGAAGAACGAAACACGCCGCGCTCTTCATTGGCTCCATAAGGATGACCAAGCGCAGCGACGTAGACAAGGTTCGGATCGCGAGGATCGACGAGTATCGCGCCGATCTGTTGTGCGTTGCGCAGTCCGAGATGTCGCCAGGTTTTGCCGCCGTCGATCGATTTATAAATGCCGTCGCCCACGGAAAGA
>DATEWS010000890.1:0-16926 GCA_035257785.1 Pyrinomonadaceae bacterium | reverse complement strand
GTGGTGTTGCGGCAGTTGTTCCCGAGATCGGCGACGATGCGAGCGTCCATTTCAGTTACGAGATGGTCGCGCTTTCGCCCGCGGCTTGTGAGGAACTCGGCATCAAGCTCAGCGATGAAGATCGCACGCGGCCCTACATTGAGATGAGTGGGCGCAAGGGTCTCGGCGTCAAAGCTGACGACCTGATTAATCAACTCGAAACAGGCGCGCTCGCGGAAGTCGAAAAACGAAACCCGGATCTTGCTGAGTCTGAAAAGAAGGCAACAGCGCATGAAGTCGCGGTCGCGGCCTTGCGTTATTTCTTACTAAAATTTACGCGCAACACGGTGATCGCTTTCGACTTCAAAGAGGCGCTGTCGTTCGAAGGTGAAACCGGACCTTACTGCCAGTACGCCGCTGTTCGCACGAACTCGATCTTCCGCAAACTCGGAAACAAAACCGTGGCTGCCGCCGATTTTTTAATGACAGAGATAGCAGGCGACAGCGTTTTGCAGGCGAGAGTCGCAGAGGTTTTATCGGGTGAAGGAGGCACGGAAATCTGGTCGCTGGTAATGCTGTCGCAGCAGCTTGACGACGTGATCTTGCAGTGTCGCAATTCCGCGGAACCTGCTAATCTAGCGAAGTACACTTTCTCGCTTGCCAGGACGTTTAGCCGTTTCTATCACGATCATCGAATACTTACTGAGCCGGATGAAGTGAGAAGAAGTGTATTGACCGCGGTGACCAAAATAGTGAGGACTCAATTGACAGCCGCGCTCTCGATGCTTGGCATAAACGTCCCCGAACAAATGTAAAGCTTATGTTAATCGTAATGAAATCTGACGCCACCGACAGTCAAATCGAGACTGTCCTGCGCGTCATAGAGCAACTTGGCTTCAAAGGCCATCCGATGCCCGGCGCGACTCGGACGGCGATCGGTATCACCGGAAATCAGGGCGCTGTCGACCCTTCACACTTCGAGAACCTTGCCGGTGTGGCCGAAGCGATTCGCGTCAGTAAACCCTACAAACTGATCTCACTCGATCTAAGACCGGAAAAGACGATCGTGCGCGTCGGTGGCGATGCAACGATCGGCGGCGATGAGCTCGCGATTATTGCTGGTCCATGTGCCATTGAGAGTCGCGCACAGGCGTTTGCAGTTGCTGAAGCGGTAAGGCGGAGTGGCGCGCGTTTCTTTCGTGGCGGTGCTTACAAGCCGCGCACATCTCCGTACGCGTTTCAGGGGCTCGGCGAAGAAGGTTTGAGAATACTCGCGGACATTCGCGACGCTTACGGGCTGAAGATCGTTACGGAAGCTCTCGACGAATCAGGTGTTGACCTGGTTGAAAAATACGGCGACATGATCCAGATCGGCGCGCGCAACATGCAGAACTTTTCTCTCCTGCGCCGCGCGGGTAGAGCGAAATTGCCGGTACTGCTGAAACGCGGTTTGTCGGCGACGTTGGATGAATGGTTGCTCGCGGCTGAGTACGTGATGGCCGAGGGCAATTATCAGGTTGTGCTGTGCGAACGAGGCATTCGCACGTTTGCGCAGCATACGCGCAACACGCTGGACCTCGCTGCGATTCCTGCAGTGAGACGTATTTCGCACCTGCCGGTGATTGTCGATCCGTCGCATGGAACCGGGAAGAATTTTATGGTGACGCCACTGGCGCGAGCGGGTGTCGCGGTCGGCGCTGATGGGTTGATCGTCGAGGTTCACGATCAACCGGAGCACGCGCTGTCGGATGGCGCGCAGGCGTTGACGCTCGAGCAGTATGAAGATCTGGTCCGCGAAGTTAGATCGATTCACGAAGTGATCGCGCCCGCTGCGGTCGGGTAACACAGATGACACGGAAATAAATCCGATTTTTATTCCGTGTTATCCGTGGTTAGGATTTTTCCTAAGTCGCGGGCGAAGACTGATCGAGGGATCACCTGATCAAAACCTGCTGATAAGGCATTCCGTTGCAGCTCGGTTTGGACGTGTGAGAAGAAACCGAGGATTCGAATGTCGCGCAGTTGCTCGTCTGACTTCAACTCGCTGGCGAGCGCGTTTGAATCGAACTTTTGATTGTGCAAGTCAACGACAATCAATCGCGGCTTCGTCTCGCGCGCCCTCTGAATTAACACCTCTTTGCTGCGTGGAAAACTGATCTCAACACCTACCGCTTCCGCCACCGCGCGAATCTTCGCCGCAAAAAACATGTCGTCCACAACTGCTATAATCGCTTGACCCATGACTAGTTCCCCTCGTCTCGTTGTCGCATCATACAACATCCGATACGCGCGCGGCCCTTACCTGATCACTGGCGGATTGCGACGCAAGCTGGGCTTAATGAGCCTCGCTCGTCGTTCCGAACACGTAGGTCAACAGATCTCCATCGCCGCGAAAGTATTCTCCGACGGCACACTCCTGCCGCGCTTCGACGTGCTCGCACTGCAGGAGGCAGATAAATGCACCGCGCGCAGCGGTGGGCATCACGTCGCCAAAGAACTGGCCGAGCAAATGAACGTCAACTGGACCCACGAGCCAGCCGGAATTCCGAATGTTCCGCCGGCCAAGCGACAATGGTGGCTCGACTTTGAAGAACCGATCGATATGCGCGACAGTGGCGATACGGGTGTGGCGTTATTGAGTCGACTGCCGTTGGCGGACGTGACGCGCATTGATCTTCCCTGGCACGAATGCCCGTGGCGTCCGAGACTCGCGATGGCAGCGACCATCTCAGTTGGACCACAACAATTGCGACTCTTCAACGCGCATATCGATCCGCACGCGGCGATCAATGGACAGTTGGAACAACTCGAAGTAGTCGCGGCGCAAGCGGAAGCGACGACGATGCCGGCGATTATTCTCGGCGACTTCAACACGCTCTCGCGACAGAAGTGCATCGACACACGCAAGTTTCTCGAGTCGCAGGGTTACACGACGCCATATCCGACCGGAACCGCGACTTGGCGTGGCGGCGGATTGAGAATGCACGCCGATTGGATCTTCGTGCGTGGCGTTAAGATCGAGCGTTGGGGTGTGGCTCGACCGCTGAATGTTTCCGACCATTGGCCCATCTGGGCCGAGATCGTTTTCTGATGCATATCACCAGCCGTGATAATTCCCTGCTGCGCCAGGTGCGCGCCGTTCGCGACGGAAAGATCGAGGAACAGATCTACGTCGAAGGTTTGCGACTCTGTGAAGAAGCGCTTCGCTCGCAGCTCGAGATTGAAGCGGTCGTCGTTTCCGAAGAGCTTTTGCGTAAGGAACGAGTGGCGGGTGTGATTCAGGAGTTGTCGCAGGCGTCGAAACGGTTTGCGTCGGTTAGTGAGAAGTTGCTCGAGTCAGTGTCTTACACGAAAACGCCCCAGGGCATCATCGTGCTTGCGGTAAGACCGGAGGCTTCGGAGTCGCGCCTGGCTTCGCAGCTTGGTGCAAAGCCTCTGTTGGTCGTGTTGCATCAAATAAACAATCCTGTGAATGTTGGAGCGATCCTGCGCACGTCGGAAGCGGCTGGCGCTGCGGGCGTCATAGCCACTAAGAACACGAGCGATCCGTTCTCGCCGAAGTCTTTGCGTGGTGCGATGGGGTCGGCGTTCCGGCTTCCAATGTGGAATGGTCCGTCATATAACGAAACGATCGACTGGTGTGGTCAACGCGGTATCGCAACGATCTGTTCCGACGTGGATGCAACTACGTCTTACACTGGGATCGACTGGACTGGGCCAAGCGCCTTGATCCTTGGACCAGAGTCAACCGGTCTGACACGCGAAGAACTGGAACTCGCCGATCATCGCGTGAGTATCCCGATGAAAGGTATGGCTGAGAGTCTTAATGTTGCGGTCGCCGCAGGTATCCTGTTATTCGAAGTTGCGCGACAAAGGGGCCACGGATAACACGGAATAAAATCTGGGATTTCTTCCGTGTCACCCGTGGCTCAGGATGCTTCGATACACACTTCTGTCGCGGGGAATGGTTTTTGTGAGCCGCTGTTGCGAGTGAGCCACGAGACGATCGTATAGATCCCGGGTTCACTCCTGAAGAGCTTGATCGGCGTAGTAAATTTCCCACCCAGTGGAACGTTCGGTCGCAACACCTTCGACTCGTTCGGCAGCGAATAAGAACGCGGTTGCCGCAACCAACTCATCTCCGGCGGCGCCGGTAGCGGCTCGTAAAACACCTCGACGCTATTCAAGTCATAACCTTCCTTCGGCAGCTTCGCCGAAAACGTGAGTCGATCTCCCGGCTTCGCTTTGCGCCGGATCGGTTCAACCTGTAAATACTTCGCCACAAACAACTCCACCATTCGCAAACGCAACTTCTCGACTGCGATACCAAACCCAACATGCGTGTGTTGCGGCGCCAGGATCGCGCGACGATGCCCGTCATACGGAGGCTTCTCCTGATAAAGCCGGACGTGCAAGTACGCAGCATCCTGTTTCAAGTTGCTGAGCTTCATGGACCCCGCGTTATCAGCCGCGGAAACGTTCTCTTGCGTGGCTTGTGTTCCACCCGCGAATGAGTAGCGGTGGTATGGCTTGCGACCGTCGCGTCCCCAGTGACTCGCGAAATCCTCGACGGCCATCTCCTGCGCGTGCCTGGTGGCGACTTGAGTCGCAAGTTCGTCAATCAGCAACGGATTGAGCTTCGCGACCGCACGCTCCTCGTTGATCATCTCGAGTAGATTCGCACGAATCTCTGTGAAGATCGGTTCGAGATCGTCTGACGCAAACGAGTTGCGGTCAAGTAAAGTCGCGCCTAAGGAAGCGCTTGCCGACTGCAAGAAGCCGCGTCGTGAAATACTCATCTTAAAACGCACTGATGGCGCCGCGATAGACGGACGCGAGGCCTTCGTCGTTATCGATCGAAACGCCGAGATCGCGAAGTATTCCGTCCTGCAAACCGTAGATCCAACCGTGTACGATAATTTCCTGACCGCGTTGCCACGCGCTTTGGATGATCGTCGTGCGACCGACGTTCAGCACCTGCTCGATGACGTTTAATTCGCACAAACGATCGAGACGCTTCTCTTCGTCTTTCATGTCCGCGAGCAACGCTTCATGTTCGTGCAGCACGTCCTGCACGTGACGCAACCAGTTGTCGATCAACCCGAGTTGCAGGTTGTCCATCGCCGCTTTCACCCCGCCACAGCCGTGATGCCCGCAAACGATGATGTGTTCGACTTTGAGCACATCAACCGCGTACTGCATCACCGACAGGCAGTTGAAGTCTGTGTGGTCCACCACGTTCGCAACGTTGCGATGTACAAACATCTCACCGGGAACCATGCCGACGAGTTGCGTTGCCGGCACGCGGCTGTCGGAACATCCGATCCAAAGGTAGCGTGGCGATTGTTGTTTGGCCAGGGTTGGAAAAAATTCGGGATCACTCGCCCTGATGTTCTCAGCCCAGGCTCGGTTCTGCTCGAGAAGCGGTTTTAAATCTTTCATGTTGTGTAAACGAATCTTACCAGAGCCATGGCGAAAGCAAACAGAAAGCCGTATACAAAACTATCAATGCGCAACAAAGGATCACCCTGTCGCGCGCGCCATCGTCCAATAGCAGTCATCAGCAACCCGCACAACACCGGCGTGATCAGCAAGTTGATGCCATGGAATCTCTCGCTGCGTACGAATGATTGTGGAAATACCAGCAGGCTGAGACCGCCGAGCATTAGACCGAATAGAAAGTAACCGATACCGGCCATAAAACCGTTGCGGCTTTCACGTGATATGAAAGTGTGGCCGAGGCAACGCCATAGGAAGTCGAAGGAAATCTCGATGATGGCCGGAATTAGTGACTCAAGTATGAATCCAAGGACGACCTCGGCGATGATTTCCATGTGAGAGTTACGCTGGACGGCGGGGTCGTTGTTTCGCTGAAATTGACTTTACGACTGTGTAGCCTTTACCGCTCCGTGGCAATGGTTGATGGGAGTCTTTTATGGCGGCCACCATTAAAGCTTTGACGGCTGGCTTATTAAGCGTTGAGATATCATCGAGCCTGACAAACGCCCCCTGATTGCCACTGCCCTGCAAGAGTTTATGTGGATCAGGAAGGCTACGCCCGTACATGAAGTAGAGATTCACTCCACGTGCATAGACTGCGAGCGAAAAGTAGACGTCAGAGGTTTTTTCTGTTGGGCTATAGCCAATGGCGAGTGCGTTGTAGTTGTCGTACACCAACTCGATCGCTGTCGGATATCGCCGGCGCAGTTCCGAACGTGCCGCACGGACCAGCTTCGCAATTGCCGGATCAAACTTCGCGATAAACCCCGCGACCTGTTTAGCGGGACTGTCCATTGGTATAACTAAAAAGCTGCGACGGCACGTGCCGTGACTGGCGGCACATACTCGACCGGCAGGTCGCCGTTGTCTGCACGAAGGTATTGCCAGTCTCGCGGTTTCAATGAAGCGATCAGTTCTTTGCGAGTCTTCACCTTGACTGGTTTGCCTGCGTAGATCTTTCCCATGCGCTGGAGGTTCTTTTCGGAAATCGCGCCGGAGAACATCATCAACGGCCAGGTGAAGTTTGGACCATTAAGAGCGCGCAGCTTGTAGGCCCACATTCCGAGAGCGCCGACGCGCCACGCGAGTGGTCCCCACCAACTATACTGTCCCGGTCGCAGGTTCATCTTCCAGCACTTCATCATCAGTTGCCACTGCAACGGCGTTAGCTGTCGCGTTTGCGTGACACCCGTTTCCTTTTCCATGCGCGTGTCGTGTAACGGCGTGAAGATCGACGGAACCAGAAACGCGAAGAGACCACGTCGCTCGATCTCGTAAACGAGATCGATTGTTTCGCGCACGTCGTCGTCAGTCTCGCCCGGATTTCCGACGATCAACGTCATTGCCGGAAACCAGTTGTTTTCGTTCAAAACGCGCAATCCTTCGAGCACTACGCTGGGCCAGTCGTCGATCGCAAACGGCACGCCTTTGCTCGACATGATCTGTTTGGCCATGCGCACCGATCCGGTTTCGAGACCGATCAGCGGCGCCAACGCTTTCTTTTCGGGATGGCTGCTCAGATACGGAAAGTGAATCGGGCTCTTCGGCAGCAACAGATCCGAGAGTTGCTTGATCAACAACGGATCGACAACGGCGGGCGCGATCGTGCAGTGACTCAAAACGTGCTGCTCGACACCTGGCGTATTCACGATGTCGGAATACAGATCGATCAGCGCTTCACGGTTCGGGAAATAGAACGGCGTGTCAGTGTGTACTTGTCCCCAGATAAACATATCTTCCGTGGCAAGTGAGATCTGCTTGTTGCCGTTCCTTACGTTTGCGCGCACCGCCTCCATGATCTTGTCTTTCGGAAGATCGATCTGCGGATTGAGATCCGGCACACAAAACTTGCAACGACGGCCGCAACCCGTCGTCATCTCGACTACGCCGAACGTGGTGCGCGTGTCGGGAAAAAGTATTCCTTCGCGATCGATTGGGTGTTTGACTTCAACGCGTCGCGGCAGTTCTTCGCCCTGGATGGCTTTGCGGAAGAGGTCGAGCGTCTCAGTTGACTCGCTGCGACCTTCAACGACGCAGTCGATGCTCAGTTCTTCATAAGTATCCGTCTGGATGATCTGCCAACCACCGGAACCGCCGACGATTACTTTGAAGTTCTCTCGATACGGACTCGCCTTGATGCTGGAAAACAACTGTCGTGCGTAGTGCGAATTGATCGGCATCTTCGACGAGCCGAAGATCGATGTGTAAACACCTGCGGCGAACGTTACGCCCAGCGGGTTATGAGTTGAGACGGCAACGACACGCGTGCGTGGTCCAACGAATTTGTGCAGGTCGTCCGGGAAACAAGCGACTACGTCGTCGTTGCGATATTCACGAAGCAGAGACTTTTCGACGAGTCTCACACCGGCGGGCATGTAACGAGCCGAGCCGTCCTCGTTGTGCTCGACGTCGCGCCACTTCGGATACTTGCGGTTCATGACGCCTTCCATCCAGATCGGCAGCGACGCCATAGCCATCTGAATGAAATAGCCCGCGTGATCGATCGCTTCCGTGAGTGGCGCGGTCAAAACAATCAGGCGTCCACCATCGGCAGGGGTTTCAGGGGTACTCATGTTAGGTGCTTACACTAATGAAAATGCGTGAGGTTGACAAGATATTTCTCTATAGAGTTATGAATCGTTGTTGGATGAGGTCAGTAGCGTTACGCGGTACTGACTTCATCCAAGCTTTTAACTTTACAGATCCGTGGCGGCGATTGCTTCGATTTCGATCAGGAAACCGTAATGGAGCTTGCCGCACGGAATGACGGCCCGAGCGGGGCGATTGTCACCAAGAATCCTTGAATACACCTTGTTGACAGGCTCCCACAGCTCAATATCAGAGATTGAAATGTTGACCTTGAGCACGCGATCCCACTCGCTGCCGGCCGCTTTGAGAATTGCGTGAACGTTGGCGAGCGCTTGTTCCGTCTGCTCTTCAATCGAGCCTAACTTCTTCTCGCCCGTCGCAGGATCGATTGAGAGTTGACCGGCGACAAACACGAGTCCGTTGTAGACAGTTGCCTGCGAGTAATGTCCGCCGGCTTTGGGAGCATTTGGGGTGTCGATTCGTTTGATTTCCATGATTTGTTTCCTACGCGGGAAAGCCGCTCTCTTCGGTGACGCGTCGTGCCTGTTGGAAGTGCCTTGCTTCATGGACCACGATAACGCGATAGGCGTCCATCAGGCTATAAGTGACCACTGATGTGACGGGTGAGCTGATGATGATCCGCTCGAGATCGAGAGGTTCAGTGGCCTTCATCTTCTCAACTATCTTCGACTGCTGCGCGACAAAGTCGTCAATCACTGAACTACTAATATCACTCTGCGCTGGTTGAAAATTCTTCGGTGCTTTCAGCTTGCGCCCCTTCACCGGATCGAGCGACTTGATGAGCAACTTTCCCATTACTCCGGGGAGCACCGGCATGCTTTGCCAGAACGTTTGCTTCTGTCCGGCAAGCACGCTGTCGATGATCGGAAAATAACCGTTGTTACTGGCAAGCAGATGATCGAAACACTGGGCCACACTCCAACGCTCAGCAGATGGTTTCCAGTTGAGTTGGGCGGAAGTCAGGTGACCGAAAGCGTTTTTTGTTTCGTTGGCAGTATTGTTAGCCGCAGTTATCAGGCTCGGTAAATCAGCCTTCAGGTAATCCATACGCTAAAACTAAAAGATTTCACGCAAAGGCGCAAAGAAGGACGCAAAGTCTCTCTTGCGCCTTTGCGTCACCTTTGCGCTTCTGCGTGAAACTGCACTTAGTTGATGAAGTCCTGCAAGTCTTTCACGAACCACTCGGGACGTTCCCAGTGCGGCGCGTGCCCGGTGTCTGCGTAGACCCTCAACTTCGAGTTCTTCAGCGCAGACACCAGCGAGTCCTGTTCGGAGCGCGGGAAGATGGTTTCCTTGTCGCCCCACACAATCAATGTCGGCGTCTTGATCTTCTTCAACTCGACGTCCGCATAAGGCGCGACCATCTCTGCCATGACTTCACGCCACACGTTCGCTGGTATCTTCATGCTCTGCTTCATGATGCTTTGCAGAAACTCCTGCGAAAGCGGTTGATAAACAGTGCTGAGCTGAAACTCACGCACAAATTTCTCCGGCACCTGATCCGACAGCGTGCCGATTTCGCGTTGCAACTCCAGCACCGTGTTGTTGCGAATAGTTGTAGCTGATCCTTCCAGAACGAGTTTGTTCACTCGTTCCGGCGCGAGGGCCGCAACGTGCTGCGCAACAAAACTGCCCATCGAATGGCCCACGATCGTCGCCTGCTTGATGTTCATAGCATCCATGAACGCGATCACATCCGCGGCAAACTGTTGCATTGCGTAACCGCCAGTCGGGCGATCCGAATCGCCGTGCCCGCGCTGGTCCAGGATGTAAACGCGATACTTGTTATTGAGCAACGGCAACACCGTGCTAAACGAAAACCATGAATCGGTGTAACCGTGCAGCATGATGACCGGTGTTCCCGACGGATTGCCTTTGTAGGCGTAGTGCATACGAACTCCGGTCTTCAGGATCAGACTCGAAAACTGCACGTCTGAAGTTCGCGGCGCAGCAGCACCAGTGTCAGCACTGGCCGCAGCACCGATCAGCGCAGGCACGGTGAGCTTCGTGTCGGCATCTTGCCACGCTCTTTGAAACTCGACGTCAACCATCTTCGCCGCCGATTCCTTGCCCTGCTTGCGCAGACTCTCGGCAAGACCAAACAACGCGCGACCATTGCGGTGATGTTTCTCAAGCTCGGCGCGAAACACCTTCTCGGCATTCACACCATCGCCGAACGAAAGCAGCGCGCCGCCGAGCACTTCGCGTGTCGGCAGATCCCAGTCAGACGGTTCCGCGTAGTAGGTTGCGTCTTCGGCAGCGACGGCTTTAGTCAGCGAATCGATGGCCGCTGCTTTGTCACCACGCGCGAGAGCGATTTTTCCTTCGAGCGTGAATTCAGCAACTTTCATCACGTCCGTAGCCGCATTAGAAAACA
The DNA here is from genome assembly GCA_035257785.1 of Pyrinomonadaceae bacterium. Taxonomy (GTDB): domain Bacteria; phylum Acidobacteriota; class Blastocatellia; order Pyrinomonadales; family Pyrinomonadaceae; genus PSRF01. Next base: position 6,461 of record DATEWS010000890.1, on the reverse strand, counting down.
TTCGCACTTCAGGCGTCATGGTCTTCGTCACCGCACGCAGCGCGGCGAGTTCAGTTTCGGCATTCGCCGTCTGTTTCGAAGCGGCGTACGCACTGCCACGAGCGAAGTGCCAGAATCCAGTCGTGATCTTCAACGACGCATCGGGCTTGGGCTCTTTCAAAACTTCGTCCCACTTGCCAAACCGCGTGAGCGAAACCAGCGGGTACGGATAAAACATCTCGAGCATCGGCATCGCTTTCAATGCGGGGCCGACATTACCTTCGAGTTCGCGTGCCGCTTTGATCGAATCAGCATAACGTCCCTTCATGGCGTTCGCCGCAGCCAGAAAGTGGATGTTGTGATTCGTGTACATGTTCGGGTAGAGACCCTTGTTGCCGCTCTTCTCGATGTACTCCTTATCGACAACGATGGCGTCTACGTTTGATTTAGCAGCCTCGGCATAATCGCCGGTGCGGTTGTAAATGTGCGACGGCATGTGGACCAGGTGACCGGCCTTCGGCGCGAGCTTGCCAAGTCGATCCGCACTGGGCAGACCTCGCTCAGCATTGTTCGACGCTTCGACAGCGTGAATGTAATAGTGGTTGGCGCCGGTATGATTTGGATTACGACGCAGCACACTTTCAAGCACCGCGACGATCTCCAGCGTGTCTTCGGCCGGCTTGCCGTCGTTGGTCCACAGTTTCCATGGACGCAGATTCATCATGCTTTCTGCGTAGAGTGTCGCCGCGTCAAGATCGTCCGGATAGTTTTTCGACAGCTCGCCCATCGCATTTTTGTAATCAAGCGCGAGCTTGTGTTTGTCCGCCTGAATATCTGACGAATAACGTTTCGACAAAGCGTTGATGTAAGCACGCTCGTGATCCGACGCTTTCGGTGCGAGCGCGATTGCTTTTTGCAGGTTTGAGAAAGCCTGAAGCAGGGATGGACCATCCGCCTCGACGTTGTAGTTTGAACCCATGGCGAGGGCGATGCCCCAGTAAGCCATGGCCAGATTCGGATCGAGTTCGGCGGCCTGTTTGAACGACTTCACCGCTTCTTCATGATTGAAGCCGTAAAGGTAAGCAAGTCCCTGGTTGAAAAACTTCTGAGCTTCCGCGTTGTTAGTTGTTACAGGGTGATTGACGTCTCCGAGCCCCGCTTCCAGCGTTGCTGGCGCCGGCGGTTGTGCGGGAGCATGGCTATGTTGACCAGATACTACGATTGGGGAGAGCAGTAGAATTACAAAGAGCAGATGCCTCATCTTGAATCTCCTGAACCGGCAAACCGTGCCGGAACGGTGTCACGATCACAATGTTCAAAGATTAACGCGTAATGAGGCTGGGAAATGGGTCAGTTATGGCGCACCGTATTTCAGTTGCACCACCTTCGCCTTTCCTTTGCCGTAAACAGTGACGATGAAGAGATCGTCAAACTTTTGCTCATCGATGGTGGGAACAACGTCGCCACCGAGCATCTTGATCACATCAGGAATCCAGTTGCTGTGACCGATGACGAGCGCACTCTCGCCAGGTCGTTGCAGGATTTTGTTGACTAGTTCCGTTGTCGACTCGTCCGCGATGAGTCGAAGATTAGCTGGGTTTGGTTTGAGAGTCAGCGCGGTAACGGTCACACCGGTTTTGGCTGTTAATGGTTCGGCTGTTTGCTTAGTGCGGGCGAACTGCGACGTGTAAATGGCTTTGATGTTCGCAGTGCTGAGAATGCGTGCGAGTTCCTGTGAACGCGCGACGCCTTCCTTTTTCAACGGTGGATCCTGTTTTGGTTCGTCTTCTTTTTCAGCGTGGCGAACGAGAAATACTGTGGTTGGTTTGAACTCTTCCTGGCCGAGGGCGGTGTGACAAAACACCGCCAGCAAAACAATGGCACTTAGTTGTAGGTATCTTCGCTTCATTTTTCCTTTGGTTCCCATCCTCGTGGTGCTTCAGGCCAGATCTTATCAGGACTCTTAGGCTCCGGCTGATCCGGTCCGAGTCGATCCGCTTCAATCTCGGCAACGATAAAATTTTCGGGTGGCACGGGCGCGCCCGCCAAACGTCGTAACAATGCGAGTTGTCCGGCATGAGTCATCGCATCTGAAAACGGTCCCTGGAGCAAACGTTCTTCTGTCATTCCGTCGAGCAACGCGTCTCCGTTTCGCAGGTGTTGCGCCAACATTCCCAGCATCTCGTGAAAGCGCTCGACTTCCGCTGCGAGCGAATCGAGCGGCTCGGGCCAGTAGCGACCACTGATAAAATTCGTGCGTGCATAACCGAGCACGCTCGTCATGTGTCGCACCAGCTCCGCCGGCGTCCGCACGCCATCCATTACTCGAAACGAACCAAAATCCTCGGGGGCATCGCGTAACGCTTTTTGCGTGCGGTACGCAAGCGCCGCGAGAAAATGATTCAGTAAGTTCCGTTTAGTTTCCATTGGTTTTCTCTGCGGCTCTCTGCGTATCTCTGCGTTCTCTGCGTCTAACGGCGCCTCCTAGGGCAGAGATCACAGAGATACGCAGAGGGCCGCAGAGGAGTCACAACTCTTTTCGCATCGGGACGAGTTCGAGTTTCACGCCGTCGACGAGGTCGAGATCGAAGGTCCCCGCGGCTGCAAAACCACACGACTTGTAAAACTCGATTCCTGGCAGCGTTGCCATCAGCTCGAGCCCGCGAAAACCCTGCGCGCGCGCTTCATCTTCACATCGCGACAGGATGGCGCGTGCGATTCCCTTGCGCGCGTGGTCAGGGTGAATGAAGAAAGCGCGAATCTTCGCAAACTCGGAAGCCGGATCGAGATAACCGGCATCTCTCGACGAATACTGATCGCCTCCAAACAACGTCTTTCTCTTGCTCCAACCGCCGCAACCAACCATCACTCCTGATTCTTCCGCGACAAAGTAAGTGCCATCCTCAATTAAATCAGTGTCCACACCAAACACGGTAACGATCGCTGCCTCGATCTGCTTGTCACTGTAGTGTTCGCGACTAAGATGGCGCGCTGAGTCGGCGATCAACTGCTTGATCGCGTCACGCTCATCCATTCTTGCATGACGAATATTCAATAACTCAACCCGAATCCAAACTTGAATAGCGGATCGTAATTCTTATCCCCGACGTTGATCGGAATCTGGTCCATCGATCGCGGCCACGAGAACGACAGTTTTCCAACCGGCTTGAAGTCACCAAAAAGCACGTCGGTAACTCCTCGTCCTTCAGTTCCCGGCAGCCACGCCGCCACAAACGCATCCGCTTTCTCGATTACTTTATCAATAATCAGCGGCCGCCCGGATAGCAGCACGACAACGAGTGGCATTCCGGCTTCTTTCATCTTGTCAATAACCGCCACGTCTTCTTCGCCAAGCTCGAGACTCTTCCGGTCGCCAATCATCTCCGCGTAAGGAGTCTCGCCAATCACGACGATACCGAGATCCGCGCCGGCCGCATCAGATCCGTCTTTCGAAAACGTCACCTTCGTTTGCGGTGAAACGCTTTCCTGAATCGCTTTCAGAATCGTCGTGCCGCCAGTCGTGTTGTCGCCGCTCTTGCCCTGCCAACTGATGGTCCAACCGCCGCACTGGTTTCCAATGTCGTCCGCACTCTTCCCTGCGACGTGAATGCGGTTGAGCTGTTTCGAAGCCGGCAACACGCGGCGACCATTTTTCAGCAGGACCAGCGAGGAACGCACACATTCACGCGCGACCTGCCGATGCGCCGCCGAACCAAAACTGCTGTGCAACGTCCGATCGGCCAACGGCAATCGACCCGGCTCCAAACCCATCGCAAACTTAACTCTCAGAATTCTCGTCACCGCCTCGTCGATACGCGACATCGGCACACGCTTCTCCCGCACGAGCTCAAGCAGCGAATCGTAAAGTTCGCGATACTTCACCGAGACCATGAACATGTCCATGCCCGCATTTGTCGATGTCTCAATCTGCGACTTGTAATCGCCCGGCATCTCGTTGATGGCGTCGTAGTCGGAGATCAGAAACCCCTCGAACTTAAGTTCTCGTTTCAGTATCTCAGTCAAGAGTCGTTTACTGCCCGAACACTTCACGCCATTCCAACTACTGTACGACGGCATGATGGTGCCGACTCCCGCTTTGATCGCACTCACATAGCCCTGCATGTGAAGACTTCGGAGTTCCTGTTCAGTGGCAACGACGTCGCCGCGATCGAGTATGTGCACGTCGCCTTTAAGTCTCGTGCCCGTGCCGAACTTCGTAGCGCCGTCGCCGATCCAATGCTTCGCGCAGGCAAGTATGCTCAGCGGACTGCTCAGATCGTTGCCCTGGTAACCGCGCACAGCAGCCTCGCCCATCGTGTACGCGAGCTGAGGCGTCTCGCCAAAGCCTTCGTACGTTCTGCCCCAACGCTCGTCACGCGGCACAGTTACACATGGCGCGAACGTCCAGTTGATACCTGTTGCTTTGACTTCAATCGCGGTGATGCGCGCGGCACGTTCCACGAGATCCGGATTGCGCGTACAACCGAGACCGATGTTGTGTGGAAAGAGCACCGCGCCAAGCACGTTGCTGTGACCGTGTACGGCGTCGATACCGTAAAGCAGCGGAATACGCAGACGGGTGTTTTGCGAGCGACTTTGCAGGCTGTCGTAGTGATCGGTCCAGTCCTTCAATCCATTACCTGACTTAGGATCCGAACTGCCGCCGCTGAGCACCGAACCCAGAAACAGTTTCTCAATGTCGCTGATATCGTGGAGCGAAGCCTGGTTGACCTGGAGCATCTGGCCGACCTTCTCTTCCACCGTCATCCGCGACAACAGCTCCTTCGCCTTCGCGTCATGCGCGCTGAAATACCTCAGTGGATAGCGCCGCTGTATTACCAATGGAGACACCAACGCGCCCGCAATAAACGTTCGCCGGTTAATTTTCATTTTGCTCTGGTCCGTGTTTTCCGTGTTTTATCCGCGGCTAATTTGTTCCACGATCTCTTTCGCTGCGTTCGGATGGCCCATGCGGCGGGCGTTTGCCTGCATCGACTTGAAACGCTGCGGATCGGACAACAAGCGATCGAGTTTGTAAGATAACGTCGGCAGGTTGTTGCAACGAATCGCGGCGGCGCCCTCGAGCAGGTGATCTGAGTTACGTTCTTCCTGACCCGGGATCGGATTGACGATCACAAACACCAAGCCTTTCGCAAGCGCTTCGGAAGTTGTCAGGCCACCAGGTTTACCAAGCACCAGGTCAGACGCAGTCATCAACTCATCCATCTCCCTCGTGTAACCAAAAGGTTTCAGCAGCACACTCGCATCGGGTTTTATGCGCGCCGCCAGTTTAGTCAAACGCTCCTTCAGCTCTTCGTTACGACCACAGATCGCAATGATCTGCGCCCGTTGTTGCAAAGGCAACAGTGATTGGACGAGTGCATCGACCGATCCCACACCAAATCCACCAGCCGACAACAGTATCGTAGACCGATCCGGCGCGAGGCCATGCTTCGCGCGCATCTCCTGCTTGTCTTTCTTAATCGCAAATACGGGATCTATCGGAATTCCGCTGACTGTGATCTTTTCAGGAGGGATAGCCAGCGCCTCGAGATAGACGCGCGCTTCATCGAGCGCGACGAAATACCGTTCGTAGTGATGGACCAGCCACATCGCGTGCACGTCGAAGTCAGTGACGATGATCACCTGGCGACTCGCGAGACGCTCCTTCGCCTTCAACCACGAAACGATCTCAGCCGGAAGAAAGTGAGTGCAGACGATCAGATCAGGCTGATACTCACGCAGCAGCTTCACAAACGGGCGCGTGTTCAACTTGTCGAGCGCGAGCCGGCGGCGCTCGTTCTTCCATGGCTTGTCGAGCTTGTCATAAACCCAGCCGGGTACTTCCGGCATTTTGTTGACGAGGTCGATGTAGGCTTTTGAATAGAGATGGCGAAAGAGTTTGTTCGTGTAGTTGAGCACATCGAAATGATGCACTTCAACGCCGTCGTGATCTTTGCGTTGCTTGAAAGCTTTCTCAATCGCTTCCGCCGCGCGCACGTGTCCCGCGCCAGCGGATGCCGATAGGAGGAGAACTTTTCTCAGCATCTGTTGCTATGGTCGCGCTGGTCTTGCGGGCGTCGTCGCTGGTCTGGCCGCAGGCGCAGGCGCAGTTGTCACCGGTCCAGCCGGATGCGTCCGGTTGTACTCGGCGATGAAGTCTTTCGTGATGTCCAGGTTGTTGGCTGCATAAACAATCGGAACACGGTTCGCATCGATCAAGAGCGTGATGCCTCGTGATTGCGCATACGCAGTCAACGCAGTGCCGATGTCTTTCTGCAACGGATCGAGCACTGCCAGCGACTCTCGCTGATAACTGGCTTGCGCGTCCTCTGACTTCCGCTTGATCTGTACCTCCAGTTGATCTGCTTCGTCGCTTTGCCGTGCAGTCGTTGCGGCATCTTGAACTCCACGCTTCTTCTGTAGATCTGACCTCATCGTCGTCAAACGATCGCGCATGCCGCGGAGCTCGGCGCGGAGTG
>DATEWS010000889.1:0-10221 GCA_035257785.1 Pyrinomonadaceae bacterium | reverse complement strand
CGTTGTCGAGTCCGAAACGCAGCCTGATCACACGCTCTTCACGCGGGCTCAACGTCTGCAACACATCGCCTGCGATCTCGCGCAGGTTTGAAGTGATTACACGCGCTGCCGGGCTCTCGCTCGACTTATCTTCAATCAGGTCGCCGAGCTGCGAGTCGCCATTTTCACCAATCGGCGTCTCGAGCGAGATCGGATCCTGCATCAGCTTGCGAGCCTTGCGGACCTTGTCAACCGAAGTGTCCATCTTCTTCGCGATCTCTTCAGTCGTCGGTTCACGGCCAAGTTCACGGACCAGTTCACGTGAAGTGTTCTTTAGTTTGTTAATCACTTCGATCATATGTACCGGAATACGGATGGTACGCGCCTGATCGGCGATAGCACGCGTGATTGCCTGGCGGATCCACCACGTCGCGTAAGTTGAAAACTTATAGCCACGCCTCCAGTCAAACTTGTCAACGCCCTTCATCAAACCCAGATTGCCTTCCTGGATCAGATCCAGGAATTGCAGACCGCGGTTCTGATACTTCTTCGCAATCGAAACCACGAGGCGCAGGTTGGCTTCAGTCAACTCATGCTTCGCCTGCGCTGTTTGCGCTTCGCTGATCGCAATCATCTGATGCGAACGTTTGATCTCCAAGGGCGACAAGTGATGCTCAGTTTCGATCTCCTTTAAACGCTTTCGCGCAGTCGCAACGTGCTTGCGATATTCCTTCGCCTTATCGGCTTTCAAGCCTTTGCGTTTGAGTTTCTCGTTGTAACCGTCGATCTCGCGTTCAAGACTTCGAGTTTCCTTGTAGACGTTTCCGATGGCGGAGATGAGTCGCTGGCGAGCTGCCTCTTTCAGATGCAGACTTCTGATCTCCGTCGCAATCTCAAGCCTGGTGCGAGCAAGCTTACGCCGCAGACGCAACAGTTTCTTCGAGCGCTTGCCCCGCGCCACTCTAAACTCGTCAGCGTAGCGCTCAAACTCCTTGAGGCCACGTTTGTAAAGTTGGCGGATGTTGTTTAGACCTTCAATGGTCCACTGCAAATACTCTTCACTTCGATCTTCGTGTTCCTCAGTCTCCATTTGATCGGAGAAGGCCACCACGTCGCGGATGTTGAGCGAACCCGCAGCGAGTTCATCGCCGATGCGGAACAGTTCGACAACAGCGATTGGCGAGCGTGCGATTGCTTTCTCAGCACGCTTCTGCCCGCGCTCGATGCGTTTCGCGATCGACACTTCCTGCTCACGCGTCAGCAACGGCACTACACCCATCTCGCGCATGTAAACGCGGATGGGATCCGACGTCTTATCCATCTCGCCGGCCGAGAGATCGAGTTCGACTTCTTCGCTCATACCTTCGTCGGACTCAACCACAGACGAGGACTCCTCGATCAAAGGCTCCTCGATCTCGGTCTCACTACTAGTCGCTCTTTCGAGCGTTTGCAGCACTTCATCGATATCCTCTATCGACACGGCGTCGTCAGTCAGTTCCTCACTGAGGTTGACAAACTCGCCCTTTACCGAATTCATGAGCTCAATACCGCTTTGATCTTTTTCAAGCCTGGACAAAATTAACTTTCCTTTCTCGCGGTCTTATTTACGCAATGTCGGAGGGTGCACGTCCTCCGTTCTTTGCCCCTGCGCGCAACTGGGGCAAAGTTACCTGCTTCTGGTCAAAATGCCTCTTCTTCCCATTCTTCTCCATAGTTTTCGATGCCGCAGCGGCTCCGCAGGGTTTCAAACGTTTTACGACATCGTCAATAGTTATGTTTTTCAATACTAGTTCGACGGCTGAATCGACCTCCGACAGCACGTCTCCTAAAACAGTCTCAATATTCACGCCTACCGGACAATCACGACTCGGAGGTTGCCGGTGCAGCGAAAAGACGCCCTGATACTCGAGTGCCTGATAAATATCGAGCAGGGTCGTTTTGGCGGGATCGCCTGCAAGCCGGGAGCCACCCAGGGAACCGGCTTTAGACACTACCAGCCCAGCCTCGGCGAGTTCCTTCAACATGCGCCGGATGACGACCGGATTAGTATTTACGCTTTCCGCAACCTGCTCAGATTTAAGGGGTTCTTCGCCCGACCAGGCCATTAAACTCAGTACATGTACCGCAACTGCGAACCTGCTGTTTGTCGACATATCAAATACTTGGGGACTTCGGGGCCGCCTTTTTGTAACCATTATAGTTACAAATTTAATTTTGTCAAATCTATTGTTTTAGGGGAGTTACAGAAGTCTAAGCCACGAAAAGGCACAAAAGGCACAAAACAAAAAGCGATTCAAACGTCCTTCATTCAGGAATTATTTTGTGCTTTTTGTGCCTTTTTGTGGCTAAACAGCAGGGGCTTTGATTTCCTGGATCAGCGTAAAGAGGGTGTCGATGTCGACCGGTTTGGGGACGAGGGCGAGATAGCCGACCGAGAGGGCGCGTTCGCGGTCCTCTTCGCTGGCGTAACCCGAGATCGCGATCGCCGGAACGTCCGCCAGTCCCGGCAGGACTCTTAATTGCTCGAGCAACTCGTAGCCGTCAACGTCAGGCATGCCGATGTCAGACACGATGAGGTTCGGACGTTTGGTGCTGGCACTTTGTAACGCCTCGGCAGCCGATCTTGCCGTCGTGACGCTCGCCCCTTCACGCCGAAACAGCGTGCTCAACAACAGGAGTGTGTCGGGCGAGTCTTCAACGATCAGCACATCAATACCCTGCAGTGAGTGAACTTTCTGGTCGACCGTCTCTGTGACAACCTGCCCCATCGGCGCAAGATCAACTCTCAACGTGAAAGTCGCTCCGCAACCGACTCCGTCAGACTGCGCCTCGAGGCCGCCGCCATGCATCTTCGCAAGCGCATCCGCGATGGCAAGACCGAGTCCAAGACCACCATGACGTCGCGACGTCGATCCATCAGCCTGACGAAAACGATCGAAAACATGCGGCAGGAACTCCGGCTCGATACCGATGCCAGTGTCGATGACGGTGAGATACGCCTTCGTTCCGTCCAAACCTGTAGTTACCGTAACCTTGCCCCCGGGATCAGTAAACTTAATCGCATTCGAAACCATGTTCCACGCGATCTGCTGCAAACGAACCGGTTCACCCATCACGATCAGGCTCGCGGGATACAGCGACACCGATAGTTCGATACTGCGAGCGGCCGCTGAAGTCCGCACCGTATCGACCGCTGCTTTAACCGTAGCGTTCAGGTCAGTGGGCTTGGGTTCGAAGTGTAACTTTCCGGTGGCGATCCGAGACGTATCGAGCAGGTCGTCGATCAGTCGTGACTGCAACCACGCATTTCGCTCGATCGCATCGAGTGCCTGCGACACACTCTTCTCGTCGAGCGTGCCGCTGCGCAACAGCTTGATCCACCCGACAACGGGCGTCAGCGGCGTTCGCAGTTCGTGGGACAAAGTGGCGAGGAAAACGTCCTTCGCGCGGTTAGCGTCAGCGAGTTCAACGTTGAGACGTTTCAGCTCCGCTGTTCGCTCATCGATTCGCTGCTCCAGATCGAGATTCAACTGTTGCAGATCAGCGCGCGCCTTCTGTTCCGCGAGCATCAGTCGCCGGTGTTCGACACCACGGCGAATCGTGTGCTTCATGGTCTCGATATCGCATGGTTTGATGAGGTAGTCGTAAGCGCCTTCCTGCAATGCCGCGATAGCAGACTCAACGGACGCAAATCCGGTAAGAACAACGGAGATCGTCAAGGGCGCTTCCTGCCTGATCCGGTTGAGAACCGAAATGCCATCGCCACCTTCCATGTGCAAATCGGTGAGAACGAGATCGTAATCGGCTTTGCCAAGGAGATCGATAGCCTCGTCGCCGCTCGACGCGGTGTCGACGACGTAGCCTTCCCTTTCGAAAATCGCCGCCGTAGTGATCCGCAGGCTCTCCTCGTCGTCAACGACGACCAGCCGTGCTTCCTTGAAAAACGGAACGAACGCTCCGGCGTTGTTCAGCGCATCGTTCCCCGACTCGTCAAATGATTGACTCATTGTGTCGCTAACTTCGACTCGCTCTCCTGGTCTTCGAGAATGGGAGACTCAACCTGAAGCACGATACTGAAAACCGTACCGCGCCCGATTTCACTACTTACTTCGATGCGCCCACCGTGTTGCCGCACGATGTCCTGCGTCACCCACAATCCCAGCCCCGTTCCTTTCTTTCCCGTCGAAAAGAACGGATCGAAGATACGGTTTAGATCGTCTTCCGCAATCCCTACGCCGCTATCGCTCAGTTGAATCACGATTGACGGCTGTAATGCCTGTTCATATCGCGAAGTAGAAATCACGATCTCACCCTCGCCCTTGATCGCCTGCTGCGCGTTGATAATGAGATTGAGAAATACCTGGCGCAACTGGTCTGCGCGTGCGCGAATTGGCGGCAGCGACGCGTCGAACGACTTCGTGATGCGGATGCGCATCTGGCGCATCTTCTTTTCCATCAGGACGAGCGTCTCTTCGAGTAGTTGATTGATGTCTACCCAATCAACTTCGCCAGGCCGTCGCGCGAACCCGAGCATCTGCCGGATGATGTGCGAGACACGCTCGGTCTCTTTTCGCGCGATTTCGAGGAAGCGCGAATTCTTGTCGCCTTCGGCATTCTGCATCAGGTAAAGCGCGTTCTTGATCGCTTCGAGCGGGTTATTCACTTCGTGCGCGATCGAGGCGGCGAGGCGTCCGACCGCCGCCAGTTTTTCTGACTCGAACAGCTGTTGTTCGACGCGACGTCGTTCCAGTTCGCGAATCTCAGTCAGGTCGTGCAGAATCGAAACCACAGCGGTGACCTGCCCGGTCATGTCCAACACTTCGCGCGCAGTGATCTCCATCGGCAACGATTGGCCACTCTCCGGATCGATCAACTCAATCTCGGCCTGCCGGCCCGTTTCCGACGCTGACGCGAGGGCAGAAATAAATGATGTGAGTTTCACCGCATTCGCGCGCACCGCTGCGGCAGCGGACGATTTGAATCCCTGGTTCTCCTGGAACAACAACTCCGCGCGCCGGTTGAACAGAATAAAGTTACCGGCTGAGTCGCAGACTACGATCGGATGCCCCACGTTCTCGATGATCAAATCGAGACGATCGCGTTCGCGACGTGACTCAGCTTCGGCGTGTTGCAGCTTGACGAAGTTATGCGCCAGTTCCTCGTTGGCTTCGCGAAGATCAGTTACGTCACGAAAGATCGAGACGAGGCCAAGCGGCTCACCGCGCGCGTTTGTAGCCGGAGTTGAAATTACTTCGAAGTGAATGTCGGAACCCTCAATCGGATCGACGAGCGTGATGTCGCGTTGAATCACTTCCGACGACGAAACCGTAGCGCTCGAGAGATAAGCGGAGAACAGCAGGTCGTTCATCTTCAGCGCCCGTCGTTTGCCTTCGCCGGCATTGGCCGAACCGCTAAACAATTCTTCAGCACGTCGATTCTGCAGCAGTATTTCGTTGTCGAGATCGGTGAGAACGATTGGATCCGCAACCGACTTCATGATCGACTCGATCCACTGTCGCTCACGCTGGAGCTTTGTGACTGTGTTGATGAGTCGTTCCTGGTGTGTCGCGAGTGAAGCGACGATGCCGATACGTTCAGCGAAACGTTTGATCAGATTTAATGAGTCCGAATGAAGCGTATCGCGATTTGCGCCCACGTAGAGCACACCCAGGCGTGCGCCGGGCTCGAACGACCAGTATTGATTGCGAGACCTCGTGGTTTTTGGCGAGATCTCCGAGATGCCAAACAGCGGCACAGCAAGAACGTCTTCCTGCCACTGCATGTTAGCGAAGAGACTGCGCGATGATTCGTCTTTATCCATCGAGATCCAAAGCGCCTGCGCGTCGTGAATCACGCGCACGCAAGCGGCACTCGAATCGAGTGGCATCTCGATCCGATTTGTCGATGGATCTACGTCGAAGCCGATGGCTGCACGAACGCGCAACTCAGCGTCTCTCTCGTTGATGATGGCGATTGCGGCCTGGCGATGACCGAAGTTGGTCGCGATCGCTTCCAGAGCGAGGAGTAGTCGCTCGTGAAGCTTCGGGGTGGCCAACATCTGCGTCGTCGTCTCGATGAAGACGTCGAACTGACGCAGGTGGGGAGCAGCCCGCTCCGAATCCGAGATGGAGGGCGCAGTTTGAAAAGCTAATTCTGCGGGAACTTCTCCCATCGTCTAAATCACCGCTACTTCTTTTCTACCTCAACCGTTGTTACGCGCCGGCGCGTCTCTGTTTCTACTCCCTCAGCTCCAGGCGTTATTGCCGGTCGGGATACCGCAGGCGTCAGTCCCACGGCTTCGGCGTACTTCAGGTACGTATCGATCGAGGCAACGACGACACGGGCTTCGATTGTGATCAAGTCAATCCCTACCAGTGAGATCCTTACCCACGCATCGATGACGATACCCTTGTCGAGAACGCGATCGAGGACGTCTATTAGACTAGTACCGCCTGGTGTTCTTTCGACAGCCATTTGCTTCGGTTCCTTTGTTTATAAGTTTGGTAAATCGAGCATACTGCGCGAGGGATTAACCTTTCTCATCCACAGATTACGCAGATTCTTTAAACCAATCTGTGTGATCTATGGATAAATAAACTTACCGATTGCGACGTTTGGCTTTTGCCGTGCGCCCACCTTTCTGTTCAAGAGTCGCAGCGGCTAAACCAGCGGCTGCGAGTTTTCTGATCTCCTGCTCCAGCTCCGAAAGCCGTTCACGCAACTCGACGTTCTCGGCTTCGGCGCGTTCGGCGCGGGTCGTCAGATTCGTGTCGTAACGCCACCAGTTCAAACCAATCTGCTCCGCCTTATCGATCGAACAAACGAGCAGACGTATCTGCAACGTCAACAGTTCTACGTTGGCCAGCGATACTTTAATGTCGCCGGCGATCACCAGTCCTTTGTCAAGAATTCGGTCGAGAACATCAACCAGGCCCGGGGGACGGGCTGTAATTAGGGTAGACCGCTCGCTGGACACTTTCGCCCTCCACTATCAGGGGGCGGCTTTACTCAAAAAGCTCAGATGGCCGCCACCATCGTATGACTCCTGCCGAGCAAGATGCGTACTGCTAAATCAAGCGCCCGATTGGACCGAGATCGAGATTAAGGTCGTCGTCTGTTAATCCGAACTGAGTTTTCAATTGCTGGAGCTTGGCCTCCAATTTCATCAGTGCCAACCCCAATTCTTCGATCTGTTCAGGTGAGAGATCCCCGCCCTCCATGCGGCGGACCGCCTGTTTTTCCAACAGACGGCGGATGAACTCAATCAAAGTAAGTACAAGCTTCGCCAGACCCTGCTCTACGCTTTGCGCATCGACATTAATGCGCGACGGTAAAGTGTCGGTAACGCAACGAAGTTGCTCGACAAACTCCTCCGCGTGAGCAGTTTCGATTTCCGGCTCAGCCGTTAGGGGATTTTTGGGGGAAAACTCCATCAGCTTACTCCGAACTGTGTTTTAAACTCAAGCTCAATGTTTGCAAAACTATACGGCGGCCAGGGGCCGCTGAAAAGGAAGTGCAGTTCCGGTCGGTTTTTACGGGCTGCCGCCAGTTTTTCCCTATATTGTGGAATTTTGTCCCCTTTGACCAGGTGGGCGGCGGCCAACACGAGTTTCTCAGACGGACGCACTGTGACCTGTTCGTCGTCTATCAGCCTTTCGACCTGCTCGTGCAACCAGGCGGAGATTTCTGCGGCGTCGGTTGTTTTTTGCTCACTGCCGAGAAGTGCTAGTCGCTTTTCTTGTAGAAATGACGTTCCGCTGGTGATCTCATCCGGTGGCTGAGCTTTGTCTTCAGACACTTCGCGGATGATCTTCACGCTCATCTCAACGCAGCCGCGAACGTGCGCGAATCTCGTTTGCAACGCCGGTTTGCGCGCAGAAATGTAACTTCTGAGTTGTGGCTCGCTGACGAGTGTGCCGAACCGAAATGGCAGAGGTGTTGTGCGGTCCAGAACACTCCGCACTACGGCTGCATGGTCGAGCGCGTTCTGGCCAGTCACGGCGACCGTGTCAGCGTCGAAATCACTAACGAGAACAGCGAGTTCGTCTATTTGGAGCGATCGCACCGCGGCGCCGGAAATACCACGCGTGGTTGCGTCAAACGCATCGAGCTCTTCGACCAGGCAGTACGCGTATAACTTCATTCCGTTTGCCGCTTGCGCAAGACCTCGTGGGCCGTCTCGACCGAGCTGACCAGAACGTTCAAGCCGAGAAAGATCAGATCGATGTCAGCCACTGAGATCGTGATTTCGCCCGCGATCACGAGGCCGCGATTAAGTACGTGATCGAGTGTTTCCAGCAGCGAAAGATCGGTGCTTTCCCACTCCTCGGTGACGATCATTTGGTCGAATGACGAACTCATAATTGTATGAAGTTGTAGACCGGCCAGGGACCGGTGAGTTCTAAACGAATACCGGCCGCTTGATGCTCGCGCGCGAGTTGTTCCGCCGCATCGCGGAACTCTTCAAAATCGGACCGTTGCACGAGAAACGCGAACTTCGCTTTCAGTTCGCCGTGCTCGGTTGTCTCGACGTTCAGAATGCGCAAGCGGCGTGCTTCGTCGGATTGTGTTTTCAGTTTCTCTTCGACTTGATCGACGATGCGATTCACTGCCACGCGCGATTCGTCAACCTTCAGTGTCTCAATCTTTTTCTGCATTAGATACGACTGGCCCGGCGGTGCTTGTTGGGCACGCTCAACCAGATCTCTTAACACAGGGCTTACAGACGTGATGCTCGACAGCAGCACCGCGCGATCGCAGTAAACGTTGACGCCCCACTCTTCGCGCCCGCGCAGGTGTTCGATGAGCTCTTCAAACTCTCTTGCCTTTTCGGTGAGCATTTGTTTGATGCCGCTTCGTTCGAGATAGATCGTGCCGAAACGCAGAGGGATGACGGTCGCGCGTTTCGCGACGTATTCGACGACAGTCTCGTGACGCATCGCGCGAATGGCGGTCCAGGTCGCGTCGGTCAGGTGCACGGCGAGGCGCTCTTCGCTGTAGGTTTCCTGCGGCACCTCGCTCGTCAACGCCGCGAGCTTGTTGACAGTCACCCACTCGAGTTTTGCATCTTCTTCAATCGCGGCAGGAAGCGACTCCGCCGGCAGTTGTGCGGTCGCAACACTCTCGGCGATACAATATACATAAAACGCAGAGCTACTCATTCGTCGCCATCATTTCACGCAAAGGCGCAGCGGCGCAACGGAAAGGCCGCGAAGAAAATCATGGCGCTTTCCGTTGCGCCGTTGCGCCGTTGCGTGAGACTTTCTCCCACGATTTAAAGTGCTCTCCCAGATCCTCTGCCCCCATGATCTCGTGCGGTTGCTGTGGCGCGATAAACAACTCGACCGATCGACGTCGAAACTTCGTCTGAAACTCACCAATCACTTCATCCTGCATCGCTCGTCTCGCTTTGCAGAACCGGCACTTCTCGACCGGCACCACGCCGTTGATCAAAAGTTTACGCAACGGTACATTCAGTTTCTCGAGCGACTTCGCAAGATCCACCGTCTCTTCTAGACTCATGCGTTCGGGAATCGCCACCCCAATAAACTCACAGCGCTCCGGATCGGTCAGCAGCGCCAGCACTTTCTTAATACTCTTCGACAACGCCACGAGCTCTTCCGCAACCTGGTTCGCGCGCATCACGTCTTTGTACTTTAACAACAACTTCATGAACGTCCTGATCCACGAGAGCGCCACCTGCGGCAACTCGAGGAACCGGATCAGATGTCCTGTCGGCGCGGTATCGAGAACGAACGTGTGATAGCGTTCGGAGTCGACCAAGTCGCTGATGGTCCCGAGCGCTGCAATTTCATCGATACCGGGCGGCGTGAGTTCAACGAGCTCGCGCATCGCTTCTCGATCGAACTTGATCTCCATTCGCGAACCACCCGACAACGATTCGAAGAGTTCATCAGTCCAAGTTCGATAGCGCGCCTTTAAATCTTCAAACCATTTGCCCGGATCGATTTCCATCCCATCGAGATTCTTTGTGCCGCCAATTCCGTGCTTCGATTCGCCAATCTCTTCGTTGAAACTGTCCGACAACGAATGCGCCGGATCGGTCGAGAACACTAAAACCTTTTTCTCTGGATTCGCCTGCGCCAACGCGAGCGCGAACGCGGCGGCGGCAGTCGTTTTACCAACGCCACCCTTCCCGCCAAAAATCACAATCTTCCGCGCCAGTAAAGGGAAGGAAGACTGGGCCGCGGATGACACGGATTTGAAATCGGGATTTGTGAT
>DATEWS010000888.1:0-7565 GCA_035257785.1 Pyrinomonadaceae bacterium | reverse complement strand
CCGCCAACGCTTAATCAACTGCGCGGCCTCTCGAACACAAGGCTTTCGTTGTAGGGGTAGCGATCTCCCCAGGCTATCCCTATAACGAATATTTCTATTTATGAAACGGACTTCATTACAGCGCCTGATTCCTGTAGCGGTTGCGTTGCTGAGCTGTGCCGTGCCGGCGCGGGCGCAAACCGCTAAAGATCTGCCAGTACTGACGAACGTTCAACGCGAACTTAAAGGTGGTGAGACTCATGCTTTCCGAATCGCTCTGACATCTGGTCAGTTTCTCGATGCAGCCGTTCAGCAACAGGACATCGACATAGTGGTTTCCGTGTTTGGGCCAGACGGCAAACAACTGACCGAGAGCGACAGTCCAAACGGTCGTTGGGGTCCGGAACCCGTTCTGATCGTGGCCGGGACGACAGGCGAATACCGCGTTGACGTGCGTTCCCCAAACAACAAGGCCGCGGCCGGACTCTACCAAATACAGATCGTCGCTTTGCGTGAGGCCACGCAAACGGACAAGGACCACGCAGCAGCACAACTAACGTTCGACGAAGCAAGAAAACTCAGATCTCAACAGACTGCTGCTTCGATACGTGCCGCTATCGAGAAATTCGAACAAGCGTTACGGCTCTTCCAGTCAGCCGGTGATGCTTATCGCCGCGCGCTTACATCGTTATCGATCGGCATGGCGTGCTATCCGCTAAACGAATATGGAAAAGCGCTCGACTATTTCAACCAGACACTCGCGCTTGCCGTCGCCATTGGTGATCGTAGGCTGGAAGCCGTGACCGAAACCTGGCTCGGAGGCGTACTCGATGTATTAGGCGATGTCGTCAAAGCCCTGGACCATCACAAACGAGCGCTCGAGTTGGCCCGCGAAAATAATTGGAGTGCAATTCAGGCAAATGCCCTCAATAATATCGGCACGATTTACAACGACGCCGCCGATTGGCAAAAGGCGCTCGAGTACTTCAACCAGGCGTTGCCGGTTTTTAGAGCGCTTGGTGCTAAACAGAACGAGGCAAAGACGCTCGGTAACATAGGTACCGCGTACAGCATGTCGGGCGAACAGCAAAAGGCGCTCGATTATCTCCAGCAATCGCTCCCGTTGCTACAGGCAGGCAAAGACAGGAATGCCGAAGCCTACACTCTCGTTAATATCGGTCGCGTTTATTTTCGTCTTGAGGACTATGAGAAGTCACTGGAGTATTACAACCGGGCCCAGACCATACAGCGCGAAACCGGCAACCGCGCACAAGAAGGCGAGACACTCGATGATTTAGGGCAGACCTATGCGATTCAGCGACAGTACAAAAAGGCCCTTGAATACCATCGCCAGGCACTCGAGATTCAGCAGGCTGTCGGCAACGTTCTTCGCCAGGGAGTCGCTCTTATCAATCTGGGCAGAGTTTACAATCTGCTACAGCAACCTCACGACGCTTTGCCGCATTTCACCCGGGCACTCGAACTCTTTCGCGGTATCGACGATCTGCGCGCCAGCGCGATGGCTTTGGAAGGCATCGCCCGAGCTGAGCAGAAACTAGGCAATCTCGCCGATGCTCGCAAGCACATCGAAGAATCGCTGGCGTTAATCGAAACAGTGCGAGTTCGATCGGGAAGTCTGCAACTGCGTGCTTCTTATCGGGCTTCAGTGGAGAAGGCTTACGAGTTTTACATCGATCTGCTGATGCAGCAGGGCAAAAACGCGGAAGCATTGAAAGCGAGCGAACGCGGCCGCGCGCGCAGCTTGTTGGAGCGGCTAGGCGAAGCGCTTATCGACATTCGGCAGGGTGTCGATCCTGTTCTGCTCGACAAAGAGCGCGATCTGATGCGGGTGCTGAGTGCGAAAGCACAGCGAGAGATGCAGCTCAAGACCCGCAAGGGCGGTGGCGAAGAACTTGCTGCCATGCAACGGGAGATCAGCGAGCTCGAAGATGAGTATCAACAAGTGCAGGCGGCGATTCGCAAAAGCAGTCCTCAGTACGCAGCCTTAACTCAACCTCAACCGCTCGACTTGAAAGGTATTCAGCAGCAGTTGGATCCAAACACGGTGTTGCTCGAATACTCTCTGGGTGAGGAGCGTAGTTACCTTTGGGTGATAACTCCCGATTCGTTGAAGACTTTCGAACTTCCGAAGCGAGAACAGATTGAAAAAGTAACGCGCGACGTATCTGAGTCGCTCACGGCGCGTAGTGTGTTTCAGTCGCTGGAAACGTCTGAACAGCGAACAGCGCGAATCGCGGCAGCGGATGCGAAGCTCAAGCAGGTGAACGCCGAGTTGAGTCGCATGATACTGGCTCCGGCGGTGTCTGAGCTTGGAAACAAACGGCTGGTTATCGTGCCGGATGGTGGCTTGCAGTACGTGCCATTTGCAGCCTTGCCGTTGGCACTGAATCGTCCGCTCATTCTCGATCACGAAGTCGTCAGTCTTCAGTCCGCGTCGGCGTTCGCTGTTCAGCGTCAAAATTTATCGGCTCGCAAACCGGCGCCAAAAGCAGTTGCCGTTATTGCGGATCCGGTGTTTTCGGTTGCTGATGCGAGATTCAAGAGTGGTGATGCTGTTGCGGATGGCAGCGCTCGTGGTGCGACACGGATCATCGAGCACCTTCCCGGCAATGCGAATGGCCGGCTCTCGATTTCACGATTGCCGTTTACCAGGGCGGAGGCCGATCAGATTCTGACCGTTTCACCTCGTGACACGAGCATGAAAGCGGTCGACTTTCGTGCTAATCGTTCGCTCGCTACCAGTGGTGAGTTAAGCAAATATCGATACGTGCATTTCGCCACTCACGGCTATGTCGACACGACCCGCGCGGATCTTTCCGCAATCGTGCTTTCGCTCGTTGATCGGGAGGGCAAACCATTGGACGGGTTTCTGCGGGTTCACGATATCTACAATCTCAATCTGCCTGCTGAGTTGGTGGTGTTGAGTGCGTGCGAAACGGGATTGGGCAAAGAAGTCACAGGAGAAGGGCTGGTTGGTCTGACACGCGCGTTTATGTATGCCGGAGCGCGACGTTTGATCGTCAGTTTGTGGAATGTGAACGACAAGGCGACCGCGTCATTGATGCAGCGTCTTTATGTCGAGATGCTGCGAAGCGGGAAAACTCCCGCAGCGTCATTACGCGCCGCGCAGATCGAGATGTTGCGCACGCGGCAATGGCAGTCGCCTTATTACTGGGCGGCGTTTGTGATGCAGGGTGAGTGGAATTGAGAAATGCAGGTGGTGGTTCTTGCCAATGTATTGACCTTCAGTCGTTCGGCGCATATGATGCCGTCAGTCAGAACCGTCGAAATTAATAGACTTTCCAGAACAGGTTTTCCCTCTCATATTTAACGGCAGCGCTTTCCGGACGATATTGCCGGACGTGGTGGTTTTCCCGAGAAGTTCTCGCGTTACTTATTCAGAGAGCGACGCAAGCGCCGCCCATGTCGGGGCTCCAGCGCTTGTTCGCAAGGCCCAGTGCACAAGCGTTTTCGTTTGTGTGAAACCAGCAGTACCCACCAAAGGAGAGACAAAAATGGACGACAAAGCTTATTCAGCGACCCACGCCAGCAACGAGACTGCTCCGACCCCGCCAACCGGCTCCCTTGCGGTCAGTGCCAGCGGATCATCGGATTCGAGCAAGTTCAGCAACTGCTACTTCGTGATCAGCAACAACACTAGCTGGAGCTTGTACAACGCCGGCGGGCACCTGCTCCAAAGCGGCACAAGTAGCTCAACTAGTTTTAGTTTTGAGCACGACGCGCTGAATCCAGGGAATCCAAATTCGGCCAAGATCAATTGGTCGATTACCGGTTGCACATACACTCTTACGAACGGCGCCATCAGCGGAATCAGCGGAAGTTGGAGTAACAACGACACCAGCGTAAAAAGGGGCTCGCAGTCGGGCAGTTTCGAGGCTTCGTCCGGCGGCGGCATTGATCCGGAGACGGCGTCCGCGTCAGCGTAGTCAAAGGAAAATGGAAAAGAGAACGTTTCAATCTCTTACGCGACTGTTAGCAGCGCTGGCGATCTGCGCCTTGTCGGTCTCCGCCCAAACGGTAAAAGATCTGCCGGCGCTGTCTGCGGTCACACGCGAATTAAAAGGGGGTGAAACACATTCCTACCGCCTCACCATGTCGTCGGGTCAGTTTCTTCATGCCGTAGTCGAACAACTAAACATGGACGTTGTCACGGCAGTCTTCGCTCCTGACGGCAAACAACTCACCGAGAGCGATAGTCCTAACGATGATGTTGGCTCGGAACCGATCATCTTCGTCGCACCCGCGGCTGGCGAGTACCGTATCGATATTCGTTCGCCGAATAAGGACGCCGCCGCCGGGCGTTACCAGATCAAGATTGTGGCACTGCGCGAGGCGAGCGCAATAGATAAGGGCCACGCCGCGGCGCAAACGCTCATCGACGAAGCGACAAAACTGTTGGCGAAGGGAGGCGCACCGGCTACGCGTGTGGCTATCGAAAAGAGCCAGCAAGCTGTTCCGCTTTTTGAAGCCGCCGGCGATACCTACCCGTGCGCGCTGGCGCTGTTTTCCATAGGTATTTCTTATTACAGTTTGAGTGACTATCGGAAAGCACTCGAATATTTCGATCAGGCAAGCCCGCTCGCAGCCGCAGTCAAAGACCGGCGTCTCGAAGCTGGAATAAATAACTACGCCGGTGGCATGCTCGACCTTTTAGGCAACGTCGACAAGGCGGTGGAACACTTTCAACGGGCCAATAAGCTGGCGCACGACGTTGGTTGGTTGCAGGCCGAGGGAGATGCGCTGGTTAACATCGGCAAGATTTATGGCGATCAGGCTGACTGGCAGCAGGCGCTGTCGTTCTACGAGAAGGGGCTTCTGGTCTTTCAGTCCAAACCAGGAAGTAAACAGGCGCAGGCCATAATTTTCAACAATATCGGAATGGCGTACAGCCGATCCGGCGAACAGCAAAAAGCCCTCGACTACCTGCAACAGGCGTTGACGTTGCATCGAAACGGTAAGAACAAAAGTGCGGAGACTCAAACCCTCATCAACATCGCCCGTTCGTATCGTCTTTTGCGTGATTATCCGAATGCACGCACTTACCACAGTCAGGCGCAGGCCGTTCTGAAAGAGACTCCCAACCGTGCTCTGGAAGGTGACCTGCTCGATGAGATCGGCCTCATGTATTTTGAGGAAGGGCAACCCGATAAAGCTGTCGCGTATTTGCTTCAGGCCGCGCAGATCCAACAGAGCATCGGAAACCAGCGCCGCGGAGCGGTGACGCTCACGAATCTTGGCCAGGTCTACAATCGTCTGCAACAGTCTGAAAAAGCCGTTGAGCAGTTCACTAACGCGCTCGCGATCTTCCGTGACATCGGCGACCTGAGCAATTCGGCGCGCGCGTTGGAAGGACTCGCCCGTGCCGAAGCCCGCGGCGGCAAACTGGACGACGCACGCAAACACATTGACGAGTCGCTGGCGCTAATCGAAACCGTGCGGGCGCGTGCGGGTAATCAGCTCATGCGCTCTGCATACCGCGCGTCAGTAGAAAACGCTTACGAGTTGTATATCGACGTGCTAATGCAACAGCACGCGAAAGATCCCTCGCGTGGACTCGATGCCGAAGCATTGCAAATCAGTGAACGAGGCCGCGCGCGGAATCTGCTGGCGCAGCTGGGTGAGTCGCGCGTAAACATTCGGCAGGGTGTCGATGCCCGCTTGCTCGAGAAGGAACGGGATCTGAATCAAGTGCTGAATGCAAAAGCGCAGCGCGAGATGCAGCGCAAAGTAAACAAGGCCGGCGCTGAAGAGCTTGCAACGTTACGGCGCGAAATCAGCGCGCTCGAAGATGAGTATCAACAAGTGCAGGCGGCGATTCGCAAATCCAGCCCGCAATATTCCGCTCTAACTCAACCTCAGCCACTCGGTTTGAAAGAGATTCAGCAGCAGTTGGACCACGGCACTGTGTTGCTCGAATACGCTCTCGGCGATGAGCGCACCTATCTTTGGGTTGTATCGTCGGATTCTTTGAAAACGTTTGAGCTGGCAAAACGAGAACAGATAGAAAATGTTGCGCGAGACGTTTCTGAGTCGCTCGTGGCCCGCAGTGTCGTTAAGTCGCTTGAAACACCCGCGCAAAAAAGAGCACGAATCGCGGAGGCAGATGCCAGCTTTCAACAAAGGGCGGCTGAGTTGGGCCGTATGATACTTTTGCCGGCTGCTGCTGAGTTCGGAAAGAAACGGCTGGTGATTGTCTCCGACGGTGCCTTGCAGTATGTGCCATTTGCGGCACTGTCAGTTGCATCTAATCGCCCGCTCATACTTGATAACGAAATCATCAGCCTTCCATCCGCGTCAGCCTTCGCTGTGCAACGCCAGAACTTGTCGACCCGTGAACCGGCGCCGAAGGCTGTCGCGGTGATTGCCGATCCCGTGTTCTCGGCTAACGACCCGCGACTAAAAGCAGGCGCTCAAGTTACAGCCTCAAGCGAGCAGGTTTCGACACGAAGGATCGAGCATTTACCGGGCACTGCGTTCAGTCAGCTCTCGATTCCGCGGTTGCCGTTCACGAGATGGGAAGCTGATCAGATTCTTGCGGTCGCGCCTCGTGATGCGAGCATGAAAGCACTCGACTTTCGCGCCAGCCGATCGATTGCAACCGGCGACGAGTTGAGCAAGTATCGATATGTTCATTTTGCGACTCACGGTTATCTCGATACTGCGCGCTCAGGTCTTTCCGCGATCGTGCTGTCGATGGTCGATGAGCAGGGCAATCCGCAGGATGGTTTTCTTCGCACCCATGACATTTACAATCTGAAACTGCCGGCGGAGCTCGTGGTGCTGAGCGCGTGTGAAACCGGTTTGGGAAAGGACGTGAAAGGCGAAGGCATCGAGGGTTTGACGCGCGCGTTCATGTATGCCGGCGCGCGCCGAGTGGTCGTGAGTTTATGGAACGTGAACGACAAGGCGACGGCGTCGTTGATGCAGCGGCTTTATGTGGGCATGTTGAGGAGTAACAAGACGCCCGCGGCTGCGTTACGGGCCGCGCAGATCGAGATGCTACGAACACGGCAATGGCAGTCGCCTTATTACTGGGCGGCGTTTGTGATGCAGGGTGAGTGGAACTAGCGATGGTGGTTTCCCAGCGGTTTTCTCGCGTTAATACAAGGAAGGGAGTGGTTATGAGAGTCATATCAGGTCTGATACTGCTGGTCCTAATCGTTGTTTCAGGGTGGGCCCAAAAGCCGGAAGAGGCTACGCGCAAACTTTGGGACACTGCTTTTATCGATTCTTCACCAGGCAAGAAGCCAACCGCGCGTCGGCGGGCTTATCGCATCGCGACGCCGAATGTGCCTGTGAACAACGTCGCGCCGGAATCAGTTGTCGGCGTTACCCTCTGGCGATTGCGTCCGGCGAACCGTTCTGATTCCGGTGAGCGTTTGATTGTTCACGACAACAGCGCCACGAGCGAGTGGTTGCCGGAGCGCATTTCTGCGACGACGAGACTGGTCCAGGGCGATAAGCTCCGCATCAGCGTGGAAACAGTGCGCGCGGGTTATTTGTATGTGATCGACCGGGAGCAGTATGCCGACGGCGCGCTCGGC
>DATEWS010000887.1:0-8311 GCA_035257785.1 Pyrinomonadaceae bacterium | reverse complement strand
GGTTCAGTTCGATAACGTTTTGATTGAGACGTCGCAAGCCCGGGCGCTTGTGACCATTTTGGCTCCACGACCATGTGTTTCGAAACCAGATCGTCGGCAGCAGATTCAGCGAAGCTGCTTCTGGTCCACGATTAGTTGCGGTGATCTTGATCAGAATGTCTTCGACATCGGCCTTGGCGTATTCGACAAACACGTCGAAATAGCGATCGTCGCCAAAGACTCCCGTATCGATCAGTTCAAACTCAGCCGCGAGCTTGCCGCGGCGACGGTTCTCTGCAATCAACTGCCCGTATGGAAACTCACTTTGCGGATACTTGTACAAGTATTTCATGTACGAGTGAGTCGGCGTCGAATCGAGGTAGAAGTAATACTCTTTGACGTCTTCACCGTGATTGCCTTCGTTACCCGTCAGCCCAAAAAGACGCTCTTTCAAAATCGGATCGCGACCGTTCCATAGCGCGAGCGCGAAACAGATCTGCTGGTGGCGATCACTAATGCCCGCCAAACCATCTTCATTCCAGCGATACGCGCGTGATCGTGCGTGATCGTGTGGGAAGTAATCCCAGGCGCTGCCGTACGGGCTGTAGTCTTCACGCACCGTTCCCCACGCGCGTTCGCTGAGATATGGCCCCCAGCGCTTCCAATGCTTCGTGCGCGCACGCGCCTCTTCCAATCTTTGATTCTCAGTGGTGATCATTTTTCCATCCGTTTCATCCGCGGCCAAATCTATTTCTCGATCAACGCCATCACATGGCCGTCGGGATCGCGCGCCAAAAATCCTTTACCAAAACCGAGACGCTTATCGTTCAGCGTCACCACTCCCGTGAGCAATCGCTTCGCAAACAGATCAGCGGTGTTGACGATTAGTGTGGTCTGCCAGTGAAACAAATCCGACGCGCGCGCATCGGCAGGCGTAGGCCTCCCATCGCGCGGCGCAAGGTACTCGAGAAATTCGATGCCCGGCCCCCCACTCGCGGCTCGAAGACTCGTAATGCGTAACCTTGCGCCGAAGACGTTGTTGAGATGTTCCTGCTCGGTGCCGTAGTTCTCACTCGTCCCCGCGATGTGCAGGCCGAGTGTGTCGCGATAAAACTTCAGACTCGCTTCAGTATCACTGACGACGATCGCGGTGTGATCGATTCCGAGAAACAGTTTGCCCTTCTGCTGCCACTTCTGATCGCCTTTGCCTTCCGGAAATTGCAGTATCTCGAGCCAGTGTTTGTCGGGATCGCGAAAATAAAAAGCCTTGATGCCGCCGGCGTTTTTGTTCCAGTCGGGCAGACGTTGTGGACCAGTTGAAGCGTGCTCGACTTTGTTTTGACGCAGCAGCGCGTAAGCCTTGTCCATGTCGCTAGTGATGATCGCGATGTGCTGAAACCAGCGATCATTGCTGCGTGAATCAGCCGGAATTGGCCGGCCTTTCGGCGTCAGATACTCAGTCAACTCGATGAACTCATCACCGAGTCGCATGCGCACGACGCGCATGCGCAACCCAAACACACCCTGGAGCCGTTCGTAGTCCTCCCCAGTTACTTCAACATCCGAAACTTTCTCAAACGACAGAACGCGCGAATAAAAATCGACGGACGTGTCCATGTCCGAAACTGTCATGCCGATCGCGCCCACCTGTTCAACCAACGGGAGCGGCTCGTCAGCGACGAGGAAGGGGACGCGCGTGACGTTGAGTACACGCGCGTCCGTCGGCAGGTACTGGGCCGTCGTCGTCTGAACGAAGACTCCCAGCGCAAGCAGTAAACCAGGAAGAATTATTCTGGTGCGTTTCATCTCATTCGCTCCAACAAGTGATCGCCGACGCGCAAGGCATTCGCCATGATCGTTAGCGCGGGATTTACAGCGCCGCTCGAAGGAAAGAAGCTCGCGTCAACGACGTAAAGATTGTCGAGCTCGTGAGCTTTGCAATTGCGATCGAGCGCAGACGTGTTTGGATCATTTCCAAAACGCACGGTGCCGTTCTGATGGGCCACTGCCGCGAGTGGCAGTCGCTGGCCCAGGTAAAGATTTCGCGCAAACAAACCCTGGTGACAGTCGTGCCCGTGAACGTCGCAGTTCGTCTGCTTCATCGCTTTTTGCAACTGCGCCTTCAGGCGATCGTGACCTTCGACGTTGTTTAGTTTGTAACTGACGCGAATTTGACCATCACGATCGACACGCACACGGTTGTTCGGATCGGGAAGATCTTCAGATGTCAGCCAGAAGTCGAGCGAGTGTTTGGCCATCAACTCGAGCGTCCATCCCGGAGCAATCGCGGGCGCGCCGGCTTTCAGCGTGTCAGCATCGAGCTTTCCGACGAACGAGATGTGGCCCATCGGATAGTCCCAGTCTCGGGAACCGAGGTAGAAATCGTTAATTGCGAGGGTCTTCTGAAAGATCGTTGGATTCGGACATTTTGAAAGAGCCATCAACACTGAATTGATGTGGCCCATGTAGTGACGACCGACGACGTCCGAGCTATTCGCGAGTCCATTCGGATGACTGTCGTTTGCCGATCGCAACAACAACGCAGCGGAATTTACTGCACCGCAAGAGACGACGACGATATTGCCCGAATACTCCTCGCGAACGCCGTTACGATCGACAACCACTTTGCTGACTTCACGCGCGTTGCCGTTGGTTTCGAGATGCATGACCTTCGCGTTCGTAACGAGGGAGACGTTTCCATACTCGAGCGCCGGATCAACACAGATCGTTTGCGCGTCAGACTTCGCGCCGATCAAACAAGGATGGCCGTCGCACGTGTTACAGCGAATGCACAGGCTCTTGCGCGCGTTAGTTTCGTCGAGTCGAATTCCCAACGGCACGTGAAACGGCTTCAGTCCGGCGCGTTCGAGATCGTCGTGCAGATGTTGAATGCGTTGTTCGTGACTAACCGCCGGATATCTGTAAGGCGCGCTGGCCCACGGCTCTGTCGGATCTTCACCACGATTGCCGTGAACGTGATAAAGATTCTCGGCGGCGGTGTAATAAGGTTCGAGCTCGTCGTAACTTATGGGCCATGCGGGAGAGATTCCACCATGATGTCGAATCTCGCCGAAGTCTTCCTTGCGCAAACGAAACAGAGCAGCGCCGTAAAACTTGGTGTTGCCACCGACGAAGTAGTTCGTGTGCGGATGAAGTTCCTTGCCGTCACTGTCGCGCCACGCTTCTTTGGTGTTGTACTTCGCTTCGAGATTGACGGCGCGCGTGCTCCAGTTGTCCTTTTCACGCGGTACGTAATCGCCGCGCTCGAGGAGCAGGATCTTCTTACCGGAGGGCGCGAGTTTGTAAGCCAGCGTGCCGCCGCCCGCGCCCGTGCCGATGATGATTACGTCGTAGTGATTCATGATGACACCCGTCTGCTGGAGTTACTGCACGTTCATCGATTGCATAGCATCGTTCACCAACGGCGCCGTGCCGAAGTTCACGCTAAAGCGCTTGCACCAGATCGTGACGGCGCGATACTTCGCGAGATCCGCATTCGCCGGCAGGTCGTAGTTCTGATCGCCGATGTTTCCTTTCAAGGAGCCGAGATCGACGAATCCGGCGTTCGTAACCGTGTCGTTGTCTTTTGCGTCCGGCGCGGCAACGAGATAAACGTGAACGTCAGGACCGTTGGACGTTGCGAAGTCGCTTAGCCGCAGCGTCTTCTGTCCATCTGCGAGTTGAAACACACTGGCAGTGCCCTTGGTCTCGTGAGCGCCGCTATGAAATTGCCCGCTTGCTAATTTGCTGCTGGCGGCCGACGCCGTCGGAAACTGTTCGTTTACTTTCTGATTGATAAAAATCTTTTCGGGCCGGAATGCATACCAGGCAGCACCGCCAACGAGAAGCAGGACGAGGGCTGTCACCTTCAATCTGTTCGACATATCAAATCTCCTTTCAGATTTCGTAACCGATTGTTGGTCGAGCGTGGACGGAAATCCTTACAGGCAATTTCAGGCAGCAGCAGCGCGGCAGGAAAACCACTCGGATTCCAACAGATCGCGCAGTTTGGCGCGACTGCGATGCAGCGTTACCCAAAGGTTATTTGGGGTAATGTTGAGGATGTCGCAGATCTCAGTTGAACTGAGGCCGTCGATTTCGCGCAAGGTAAAGGCGATGGCCATCTGCTGTGGCAAACGGGCTAAGCAGCGATCGAATGTTTCCCAAAAGTCACGAGACTCCAAAAGCTGGGCCGCATCTACGGGCCAGCTCAGCGGCGCTTGATCGTCACGCCAGTGTCCCTGCCATGGTCCAGAGCTCTCGAAACAGTCGTAGTCATCATCGATCGTTAATTGCGTGGTTCGGGCGACGCGCCGAAAGTAATCGATGACCTTGTGTTTGAGGATCCCGATTAGCCAGGTGCGTTCCGAACTTCGTCCCGCGTGGCTGTGAGAAGAACGCATCGCCGCCAGCAATGTTTCCTGCAATAGATCTTCGGCGACTGCTGCATCATGGACGCGCATGAGAGCGAAGCGGTAAAGACAGTTGCCATGTGAATCCAGCCATCGGGTTGGATCAAGTTGTCGTGTTGTATCGATAGTGGTTTCCAATGCCTCGACCTCCTGGGTTGAAGCTTTTGAAACTGTGATGTCGTTGATTAATGTCTCTGAGGAATTAGACGCGGGGATTGCAGGCGGGATGCAGAATTTTATTCGTTGACAGGGACACGACAGGTTGACCAACCAGTTGTTGACCACAAAGTGTGAAAGAATTATCGTAATGATTAGTGAAAGTGCGCAACCTCACAAAGCTGATTGAAAATGACGGCTGCTATTGGGTGCGAACAAGGGAAGTCATCATCAATACAAGCATCCGACTAAACCAGGGCTTGTGACAATACCAGGCCGGCCCGGCGATGATGTAGCCATGGGCACCTTGAACAACATCCTCAAGCAAGCAGGATTGAAACAATGAAAAAATACTTAATCATCGTGGAGAAAACAGAGACCGGTTATAGTGCGTACTCGCCCGATGTTCCCGGCTGCGGTTCCACAGGTCAAACTAAAGAAGAGGTCGAACGAAACATTCAAGAGGCGATCCAATTTCACCTTGAAGGTTTGCGTGAGGAAGGCTACGACGTTCCTGAACCGTCAACCTACTCTTCTTATATTAACGTGGCGGCATAATAACAGCCTTTCGATTTCAACCCTCCAACGACACCGCCGCTAGTTAAAACGTACCTCGTCAGGGAGATTCCTGTGGGCTATTTGCCCGAGATTGATGAAGCTCAAGGCGCCGAAGGCCTGGCGACACTGAAGCGAAACTTTGGCCTGGCGCCGAAGATCTATCGCGCTCAATTGCTGCGGCCGGATGTTCTCAATGCGGAGGTCCAAATGTTGGACCAGCTTCTATTTGGCAAAGGGGCTTTAACCCGCGTGCAGAAAGAATTCATTCTGCTTTCCGTATCCGCCGAGAATAACAACTCATACTTTCCCGCGTTGCACTGTCAAACTCTGCAGTTTTTGGGCGTAAAACCTGAACTCTCGCAACAAGTCATAACTGAGCATCGCGAGGCGAGTCTTTCGCAGCCGGACATCATCCTGCTCGACTTCGCTCGTAAGCTTGTCTCGCAACCACATTCATTTTCCGACAATGATGTGGCACTACTGCGCAAACACGACTTCAGCGACGAACAAATACTCGAAGCCGTGTTGATGATCGGACTCACGCAGTTTCTCAATTGTGTGCAAATGGGTTTAGGCGCCGAAGCCGATTTCAAAACACGCCTGACAATTCCTTTAAAAGAAGTGAATCCGGCAGTCGCTTCCGAGCGTCAAATACCAGAGACGGATTTCGCGGGCGATTTTGTGTCTGATGATCCGGACTTTGAAATCGTCGCGCGAGTGAAGAACGGAGAAACTGACGCGTTCGAAGAACTGGTGCGAAAACATGGGCGTCGAGTTTATCGCAGCTTAATGGGTATCCTGGGCAGTCCTGAAGAAGCTGAAGATGCATTGCAGGACGCGTTCCTCAAGGCTTTTCAGCATCTTCCGAACTTTGAAGCGCGTTCACGGTTCTCGACCTGGCTGGTCCGCATTGCCATCAATACCGGACTGCAACGATTGCGAGGCCGAAAAGACTTTGACAGTCTCGATGAAGAAAGTGAACAATTCAAACCAAGAAGTATTCAGGCCTGGACCGATAGTCCTGAAGATTATTATTCACGCGAAGAGCTCCGGAAGTTGGTCGAGAAGGAAGTAATGAAACTGCCGGTAAAATATCGAGTGGCGCTGATGCTGCGAGACCTGGAGGAACTTTCGACCGAGGAAGCCGCGGCTGCGTTAGGTCTCACAGTGCCCGGATTGAAAGCGCGCGTGTTGCGAGGGCGATTGATGTTGCGCGAAGCGATGGTTCCGTACTTTTCGAAAGCGGGTGCGGGTAAATCATGATTAGCTGTCAGGATTTTATCAGTGAGTTGGGAAACCTGCTCGACGACGACATCGCGAGTGAGATTCGCGAACAGCTCAAGGCTCACCTGGCCCACTGCAACACCTGTCAGGTGCTTTATGATTCGACTCGCAAGACGCTGCGCATTGTTACTGAGAGTGGATCATTTGAATATCCCGAGCCGGTCGTGAGCAAAGTTATGGATCGCATTCGGAATTGTAAATAAGCCTAAACAGTAGCTGCTTTACTCTGTTCGAGATCGATCCGTACGTGGTAGTCAGGGATAGTACCAAGACCAAACCCAACGTAGTTCGCCAGCTTCGCGAGGCCAACACACATCACCGCTTCTAAAACCTGCTGATCATTGAAGCCATAAGTTTTCAGATCGTCGATATCGTCCTGCGTAATCTTCAACGGGTGATTATTGAGCTTGAGGGTGAAGTTAAGCAGTGCCTTATCGACGATTGGAAGATCGGTCGACATGTGATCGAGTGCGATCTGCTCCGGCTCCGGTCCCTGGATCTTGAGCATGCGAATGATTTCGCAGTGTGCGGTGACGCAGTAAGTGCTTAGATTCGCGGCCGAACAGACGAGAAAGACGTACTCTTTCAACTGGCGTGACAGCGCGCCTTCCTTGAGTAGAATCGCATCGACAAACTGTACGTGGCTGTCGAGGAGATCGGGCCGCAGAGTTTGTGCCTTGAAGTAGTTTGGAATAAATCCGTAATCGTCTTTGATTAATTTGAGGGTAGGGAAGTCTTCTTCGTTAAACGGGGCTTCACGAATGTAGCTCATGGGTCCCTCCTTTGGGGGAAGTCCGGAGTGGACTTCTGCGGGATGTCGCAATGCTACGACCGCAGTGTTGCAGCGTCAAGCCCGTTTGATGGACCAGCTCGAACGGAGTCAAATGCGAATAGTTGTTTTTGGAACAGGTGGCGTTGGTGCGTACTTCGGTGGGCGGCTGGCCCAGGCGGGCGAGGATGTTACATTTATCGCTCGCGGCGAACACTTGCGTGCGATTAAAGCGACTGGGTTGAAGGTCGATAGCTCGAGTGGCGACTTCGTCGTCTTTCCCGCTAAGGCGACAGATAACGTTTGCGAAGTTGGCGAAGTGGAGTTGGTTATTCTCGGCGTCAAAGCGTGGCAAGTGCCGGAAGCTGCGCGAGCGATTAAACCGGTCGTTGGGCCAAACACAACTGTGGTACCGATGCAGAATGGTGTTGATGCAGTGCCGCAACTCGTTGCCGAACTGGGTGCTGAAAAGGTTATCGGTGGACTTTGCCGGATCGTCAGTTTTGTTGTTGCGCCCGGTCATATTCGACATGCCGGATTCACGCCTTCGATCATCATCGGAGAGCTCGACAATCAACGAACCGAGCGCATCATGCGGATCGAACAGGTGTTCCAGCACGCTGGATTAGACACAACCATCGCCGCAGACATTCAAGTCGCACTGTGGACCAAGTTTCTCTTCATCGCCTCGTTTAGTGGCGTTGGTGCAGTTGCTAACGCACCCGCCGAAGTTCTTCGTTCAGACGCGAAATGGCGCGGTCAAATGCTAAGCGCAATGCAGGAGATTTACGCCCTGGCCCACGCGCGTGGAGTTAAAATGCCTTCGGATTCAGTCGACAAAGTGATGGCCGCTGTTGATGGCTTACCTGAAGACGCAACGAGCTCGATGCAACGCGACATCGCTGCCGGTAAGCCGTCAGAACTCGACTCACAGAACGGCGCGGTCGTGCGCATGGCGCGTGAGGCCGGTGTTGAGGCGCCCACGCACGCGCTCATCTATCACACATTGAAACCGTTAGAAGAGAAAGCTCGCGTTGAGTAGTACAGAGAGAATACAGAAAGTGTTGCTGCGTCTGGCGGGAGCCTTCGAGATTCTCGCCTTTATCGCAGTCGTCATGCCACGCAGTTGGATGGAGATATCACACGAGTGGCT
>DATEWS010000886.1:0-3246 GCA_035257785.1 Pyrinomonadaceae bacterium | reverse complement strand
AACGTGCGCCTGCGCCGCAGAGTTCGCATTGTTTCTTCTGCCACTCCACAACGCAAAAACCGCCGCCAGAACAACCACCAGCACGACGATCGGCACCGCGAACCTCGTCGCCCTCCGCTTTGCTTCAAAACTGAATTGACGTTCCAGCAGTCCCAAAAACAAGTCAGCAGCCAGCGCCAACACTGCCGCCGACAACGCGCCCGCAAGCAAAAGGTTGTTGTCGTACTGCCGCAGACCGCGAAAGATGTAAACGCCCAATCCCCCCGCGCCGACCGCAGCGGCGATTGTCGTCACACCCACTGCGATCACCGTCGCCACGCGAATGCCGGTAACAATCACGCCCATCGCTAACGGCAACTCAACTTGTCGCAACACCTGCGCGTCAGTCATGCCCATCGCAACAGCCGCTTCCCGTACGCTGGGCTCGACGCCGAGTATTCCCGTGACCGTGTTGCGAATGATCGGCAAGAGGGAATAAACGACGAGCGCCACGAGCGCCGTGCGCGAACCGATGCCGCCGATAAAGGGCAACGGAATCAGAAAGCCAAACAGCGCGAGACTCGGAATCGTTTGCATCACATTCGCAATACCCAGCACCGGTCCACGCAAAGGCCGATAACGCGTCAACAGTATTCCCGTCGGCACGCCGATGATCACCGCAACCAGGATCGAGATGAAGACAAGCACGATGTGCTGTCGCACTAACAGCAGCAGCTCCGGCCAGTTGAGCTGAAGAAAGTGCCAGAAGCTCACTGCTCACCTCCAACTTTCAACGTATCGAGGTAAGCACGCGCTTGCGTATTGTCTGAGGCGAGGAAGCTTTCCGGTGTTTCGAGTAACAGCAGTTGCCCTTTGTGCATGAGGCCAATGCGGCTCGCGAGAATCAGCGCTTCGCGCACGTCGTGCGTGACGAGAATCGCAGTCTTGTCTAAACGCGAAGTGAGTTCGGCAAACTCGCGTTGCAAACTCGCGCGTGTGAGCGGATCGAGTGCGCCGAATGGTTCGTCCAGCAAGAGTAACGGTGGGTCCGCGGCGAGCGCTCGCGCCACACCGACGCGCTGGCGCTGTCCGCCCGATAACTCACGGGGATAACGATCCGCAAAACGATTTGGATCAAGCCCAACCAAACTCAACAACTCGCGCACTCGCTCCGTTATGCGCGCCTGATCCCAACCGGAAAGCGCGGGCACAAGCCCGACGTTTCGCGCGATCGTGAAATGCGGAAACAGTCCGCCTTCCTGAATCACGTAACCGATGCGACGCCGCAACGCGATCGGATCCCACTGCGTTGTCGACTTATCCTCAACGCGAACCTCGCCTCCGGTCGGCGTCAACAGGCGATTGACGAGTTTCAACGTCGTCGTCTTGCCACACCCGGATTCGCCCAGCAACACGAGCGTCTCGCCCCGTTCAACGCTCAAGTTCAGATCTGTAATGATGTTTGCCGCGGCGGGTAAAGAGAACGTGACGTTGTGAAACTGAACTAGAGTGCCGTTTGTGCTTTCTTGTGGCATCAGTTGGCGAGCAACAGGTTACTGCTGAAACGTTCCTGTGAGTCGAGCCACGTGCGCGAGAGTGTGAAGCCTGTCTCGGCGGCGAGTTCCCGGATGCCGCTCATGTCGTACTTGTAAGAGTTTTCGGTGTGAATCAACTCGCCAACGTCAAACTCAACGTCGAGATTTAACTTGTCGATGCGCACTCGCTGCTTGACGAGACTCTCGATGTAAATCTCGATCCTGCCCAGCGCATCGTTATAGAAAGCACGATGCTTGAAAGCGCGCAAATCGAACGTGCCATCCAACTCGCGATTGATCCGCGCGAGCACGTTAAGATTGAAGGCTGACGTAACACCGAGCGCGTCGTTGTATGCAGCTTCCAGAATCGCAGCATCTTTCTTCAAGTCGGCGCCGAGTAACAGCGCGTCGTCCTTTTGCAACACGCTGCGCAACGCTCGCAGAAAACGAAGCGCTTCGTCGCGATCGAAGTTGCTGATGTTTGAACCGAGAAAGAGGGCGAGAGTTCGCGGCCGCGGTTTTCTGGACAGTTCCGCGAGCCCCGCGAAGTAATCCGCCGCATAAGCTTCGATTCTGAGTTGCGGGTAGGATTGCAGCAGTATTCGTGAACTACTCTCGAGCGCAGTCGCCGAAATGTCTACAGGTATAAACAGAAGCTCGGGCTGGATTCGCAGTAAAGCCTCGATAACCAGCCGCGTCTTGGAAGCACTGCCGCTACCCATCTCGAGCAGCGTCTTTTGTCCCTCGACAGCAGCGACGATCTCATCCGCATAACGCTCGAGAATCTCGTTTTCGGCGCGTGTCAGGTAATACTCCGGAAGCAGACAGATCGCGTCAAATAGCTGCGACCCAAGCTCGTCGTAAAAATACTTCGGCAAAAATCGCTTGGGTTGAGCCGATAACCCCTTGCGGACATCCTCGGCGAATCCGGTAAGCGGATCTCGCTTAACGAGGTTATGGAGATACAGCCGTGAGTCTCGGGCGGGTTCTGACTTTGACACAGTCGCCACATGATAGCCGATATGCCACCGATGCACACGGATAAACGCGGGATCTGTGGCTGCGCTTGACCACCAGCGCTCGTCCGGGCAAGATCGCTCGGCAATGTTGTTCAGTAGATTTTTACCGCTCCTACTGCTCCTCGCAGCTATCAGTTCTCCAGCCTTCGCCCAGGGCTTTAAGAAAGATATCGAAGCTCCTGAGAAGGTGAATCTGTCTGTCAAAAACGTCGATGGACGCGTTAGTGTCGTTGCCTCGGAAGAGCAGCAAAAGAAGGTTACTATCGACGCGAGATCCGCGGGGCTGCCCATTGAACCTGACGATGTGAAGGTTGAAACGAAGGGCAGCGACGTACACATCGACGTGCGCCCGCGCGGCGAAAAGGATCGTATCGACCTGGTCGTTACTATTCCCACGCGTTCCAAAGTCAACGTGGAAGGACAGGCCGGCGCGGTCGATGTTATTGGCAGCGTCGAGTCGGCAAGCGTGAAGACTGACACCGGCACGATTCATGCCGACGTTCCGCTCGATGCCGTGAAGTTCAACTTCCTCTGGGAAGCCAGCAAGCCGCGGTATATGAGCGACGTCGAGCTCCCGCCGATCAAAGAAAAGGCAGGCGGAACTTACAAACTTTCCGGACGACTCGGCGACAAGAAAGTTGATAAAGAACGACTGGTCGCGCTCGACTTTCGCACGCAACGCGGCGTCGTGCTTTTGAATATCGATCCGGAAC
>DATEWS010000885.1:0-17406 GCA_035257785.1 Pyrinomonadaceae bacterium | reverse complement strand
CGGCTCCCTGAGTTGCATTGGTGGCGCCGCCCCCGACTGCCAAATTGCTGGTCAGCGTATGTATGTGCTGCGGCAGTTCACTCATCGTGACAGTATGGGCTATCTCACCACCGGTTTGGCCCAGGGTGAAGCCGGCGCCCTCATGATTCGGCACCTTGCCTTGCAAGTTGGGCAACGCGAAGTTCGTTTGGCCGTTACCTCCATAGGTCGTGCCCAACAAAGAAAATAAAGCCTGATTCTGATTAATCGGCAGGAGCTGGCCGTTGCAGAGGGCCCAGCCCTTAGGGGCGAAATTGAAGCTAAAAATCCGGATTTCGGACAAGAATGGTTCAGCCATAGTAGCGACTCCTATTTTTGCGTTCAGCCGTAAGTTGCATCAACGATCAACCAAATAACGACAAGCAGCCACTCATCAGGTTGGCGAAGGAAAGATACCGAAGAGCGAGATGATGAAGTTGATGCAGAGGAACGGACTGCAATTCTCGTGGGGTTGGGAACCTCCTGTAATGTCACTTGTCATAGGAGGAGTTCCCATTTGGACGTCTGGTCCGGCAGTGCTGTACTGGCCTACATCAGAGGGGGCGGCGACACCATTGGTCGGATCAGCCGAAGGAGATCCACCACCCGTGCTGCACATCATGGGATGAGTGTGGATCGGGATCTGCTGCGTCGACAGAGTTACTGACTCTGTTCCAGCCGCCTCGGCCAATTGGAATGTAGTCCCCGCAAACGTGCCCTGGTGAATGGGAACCCTGCTTTGAAGATTAGGCAATGCAAATGTTGATTCTCCGTCACCACCATACGTGGTTCCAATCAACTGAAACAAAGTCTCGTTTTCAGAGATGGGCAATAGCTGGCCGTCACAAAACATCCAGCCCGCAGGTGCAAAGTTACCGGCGAACATCCTGATTTCGCCTACATAAGGTTGGGCCATGAATACCTTCTCCTTAAAAACTAGTAGTTGTGGGAATCTTTGAAGACTAAACGTGGCTGGTCGGCGTTGGTTCGGTGCCTGTCCCCAACATCTCCGACTGGGCTTGGTTGTTGCTCACTAGGAGAAGCAACGCGCGGTACCTTTAGCCGTTTAAGTTCGGAAACTTCAGCGGAATTATGTTCTGCCTTCAAGCGTCGTTCGTTTTGAGCCCGCGCACTATAGATCAACTCCTAAAACTTTACAAGAGTGTTTCTTTGTTGAGCGACCTATTTCAACGCCTTCACATCCTTGTTTTTTTTGTTGAAAGTTTTTCGAAGAAGCAATAGACTGCTCCCCCATTTCTACAAGCCCGATTTTCACGCAGGTTCAGGAGGATAGAAAATGTCGAGTTCGCGCCGAGAGTTCTTGAAGAGAGGTTCGTTGATGGCACTGGTAGCGGGGGTTCCGATGAGCTTCACCGGGATTGCCTCGGGCATGGGCACTACAACATCAGCGGCGGCTGGTTTAAATTTGGATTCGTTCGAATCCCAGTTGGGTACGAATTTCGTGATCAATCACGAAGCAGCAAAAGTGAAGGTCAAGCTGGTTCATGTAAATAACTTCGCGTCAGCGAAACAGACAGAGGCAGGAAAAGAAGGCTTTTCACTCCTTTTCCGTGGTTCAAAAGAAACAAGTCTTAAACAGGGTACGTATCTGATCGAGCATGAAGAGTTGGGGAAGTTCTCTTTCCTGGTCGTTCCGGTTGGAACCAAAGATACGCGCGCTCCACACTACGAGGCAGTCATCAATCGCCTGCAATCTTAACTTCCTGACCACTGCAGCAGCAGATGAATTCCGTGCTGCTCGCTTGGTGAGAAACCCAAACGATCAAACAGACGAAGTGAAGGATTAAACTCCTCCACATAAATCCGTGTAACCTTTCCGGAGCGGTTCGCTTCGTCCAGCAGTTGTCTGATCAGATGGCTCCCGATGCCGGCATTTCGCTCACGAGGCAGAAGAGTGATATCGACAATTCGAATTTCCTGGTCCAACCGCGCAACGTAGAGACGGCCTACTTGCCGCCCCTCAAACAATATTATGTCGTGACTGGCTGCGGGATACTTCTGCACATAGTGTTCCTGTTGTGCGGCAAACTGCGATCGCACAAATATGTCGCGCTGTTCGCGGGTCCATGGCACCAGCGCCAGCTCTTCGGCCCGTGTGCTGGCATAAATCTCAAGAAGAAAATTGTGATCGTCCGGGCCAACCGGACGAAGCGTGATGCTGGAAGGTTCGAGTGACTGGCTACTCATTTTTAATCGGCATCGCGAAGACGGTTGAAGATTGCTTCGTAGTAAAAACCCTGTTCGGTTTGCCGAATCGGTACTATGAAGAGCTCAAACTCGCCCATTTGATCGTGCGTGAAGTTGCGCACACCCTGACCAAGAAACTGGTTTGATGGACCACGAAATTCGAGCGTAAACTCCTCTTGCTGCGGATACAGTTTTAGTTCCGAAACTGCTATCAGCTCCAATTCCACCTGAGTGTTTTCTTCAGCCTCTACTTGAAAAATAGTGTTCGCGTTTTTAGTAAACTCTTCGTGCGTTAAAGACGACTCCATTCAAAATCTCCTTCCACGTTTAGCCAGAGCACAAAAATCAAGGCTTGTTCATGATCAAAACAAAGAAGTCTCTTAAGTTGGGGCCAAAATGATATTCCTTGCGCAGCGGCGAGAAAGAATAACCGATGAGTCCAGTCTGTTCTACTATCGCCTGGCATCGTTTCTCGAAATCTGACTTCGAAATCACAGCATACGGCAAAACCTCTCCGTAGTTCCTCAACACGTGATTCAGGCAGAGTAAATGCTCGTCGCGTCCATTGAGCACCGGGACTTCAACATCCAAACCCAAAAAATCCTTCAGTGTTAGCAACCGGCACTGAAAGCCCACGCGCGTGGCGCATTGGACAACGTGTCCGAAGTGAATCGTAAATTCGTCATGGTTCAAGTGGAACGATGCAACCGGATATCGTTGCTCCGAGCCATATTCCGAAACGATGAGCGTCCCACCCGGAGTCAGATGTTTCCACGCGCGTTCGATGAAACGAAAAGCCCCAGCGTTAACCACGAAGGAATCAGGGGCATCTTTGTCTGAAAGATCGTATTTCGCCATGTAGTAAGCGCCGTCGCCCTGCCATTGCCCCGCCTTACGCTCTACCCGAGCGACTGGAAAATCTGCGATAACTTCATTCGAGACGATCAGGTCAAACGTGTGGCCGGGGAGATCAAACTCGGTCGCGTCTTGATGAAAGTGCCTGCTCTCCGGCAGAAGCTCAGACAAGATCTTTCTTTGGTTCTGCATCAACGCCGGCGACAGATCGAGTATGTGATAGTTGATGCTGGTCCGATTCAAGCTTGTGGCTTGTGTTATGAACGCATGCGCAAAGCTACCCGTGCCGCCGCCAACTTCCAACACTTCGAGCTGCCGCGAATCGTTCAGCAAAGGAACCACTTCAGGCTGCAGCGTAGAAAGACAAAACCGCGAGGCATAATCAAGTTCGCCCAGCGCTTCATGAGGGAAGCGGAAACAGTGGTTTACGGTAGGCTCAATTAGATCGAATTCCCAAGCCGCGTCTTCAATTCCGTATAAATGAAAATCGATGATGGTTTCGTTTGCACTGTTAGGACGCGGCTGGTCCCTTCTATCTGAGTGATAGAGATTGCGCGGCACGATATTGACGAACGAAAAAGGATCGTCCAGATCTTCTCGGCGCAGAGTTAATTTGACGAGCTGCCGTTCCTGGCTGGTGAGAAAGTCGATGGCCGTTCTGAATTCATCATCTTCGAGAATGTTCCCGCCTTCTCTTAGTGCGCTAAAAATTTCCTGGAGCGTTTTGCTGCCGTCAGCCAACAACAGTATGCCGGCACTCAACGGCGACAATTTCTCTTCAATGACCTCAGTCACCTCGTCGCGCCTGCGGGAGTAGACCGTATGCTCCATTGAAGTACGTACCAGGATCCATTCTCCGGTTTTGCCACGGTAGGCCACGGACGGATTTTGAATCGGCCGACTGACATAA
Organism: Pyrinomonadaceae bacterium; assembly: GCA_035257785.1. Classification (GTDB taxonomy): domain Bacteria; phylum Acidobacteriota; class Blastocatellia; order Pyrinomonadales; family Pyrinomonadaceae; genus PSRF01. The sequence goes on along the minus strand of DATEWS010000885.1, from coordinate 13,415 downwards.
TGATCAAGCAAGGGAGCCAGAGGATCGTAACCCGCCAGGATCAAAAACCCTCGTTGAATCAATTGCTGTAACTCGACATCGCCATCCCCGCCAAAGGAGATTTCAGTTCCAGATTTCGCCGCAAGCAACCGCGAGTAGATCCTTTCGCCTGGTTCAACCAGCTCCCCGGTTAATCGATGGAAGACCGCCTGTTGGACGAAACCGGGGATCAGTCGGCTCTCAACAAAACTGACATAGGGATTGAGCGAGTAGGTCACCATTACAGAAATAAACTATCCACAGATTACACAGAAAGAAATAATCTGCGAAACCTGTGGATGGCTTTTAAATATGACTCAACCGGCGGGAGGGAGCCATTTCATTTCCAAATATGCTAATTCTTCGCCGGTGCGGCAGAACCCCAGACGCTCGTACAACCGGACCGCCGGAGATGAAGCGATGACGTGCAGTTGAATCGGTTTACCTGCCGCGGCTGCTTCCTTGATTAGATCCTGTATCAAACGGCTTCCGACCCCCGCGTTTCTATACTCCGTCAGAACCGCAATGTCTCGCAGTACTATCGCTGCCTCGCTTCTATCGACCAGCATTCTGCCGATCGCCTGGCCGTTTAAAAGAATGATTCGATCATCTACGCGCGGCTGCGACCTTTCACGAACCAGAAACTGCATTCTGAGGAAACCCAGCTTCTGGTCGTTAGTCCAATCCGTTCCCTGCAGCTCATCGATACGCGTGGTAGCGTAAACTTCAAACAAGAACTGCTGGTCATCGGGTGTCACTTCGCGCAGTGAGAGATTGAGTTTTTCGGGTTTGGACATGAGTGGCTAGTAATAAATCTGCTTCATCTTCTCAATCTGTTCCAGTGCGGCTATGCGCGCGGTCTGATTACCGACCGGCACCAACTCCGAGTTAAACCACAGCTCCCTAAAGAGACTATCACTGCGAATAAACATATCAATCTCACGTCCCGATTGATCAAACAAGCGAACGACCGTCAGCATGTGGAGCGGTAGCGGCAGCGGGATGCTGGGTATGAAACCCGCTAACGCAAGCGCGTGCATACAACGCTGCGCCTCATCGGGTGATGGATCGGTGACGATGTCAAGATCCGCGACCTCGCGCTGATTTCCATGCAGCACAACTGCCACGCTCCCCACGATCACATAACGGACGTTTTCACGATTAAGGACGTCGATTACGTCACAAAATGATTCTGGTGCCGGCATAAAGTACGTTAGTACTTTGTTTCAACTGATCTTGATTTGGAGATTTTGAACCAACCGCTGTAGATAATTTGGATGAACGCCCAGAAGCCTGGCAGCTTCTGCGAAGTTCCCGTTTACTTGTGCCGCCGCCTCAAGAATAATCTGTTTCTTCGCCTGCGTAACCGCCTCATGATACCTCAAGGGCGATGTAGACGATAGCCTCGCTTCCACAACAGCTTCGGGCAGATCTTCGGGTCGGATTAAATCGGTCGTTCCGAGTACAATCGCACGCTCGATCGCGTTCTCAAGCTCGCGCACGTTTCCGGGCCAGTCGTACGACATCAAACACGTGCGCGCTTCTGGCGAGAAGCCCTTCAACTTTCGATTGCAGCGCGTGCCATACTTATCCGCGAAGTAGTTCGCAAGCAGCATGATGTCTTCACGCCGCTCGCGCAGCGGCGGCATCTCGAGCGAAACCACATTGAGACGGTAATAAAGATCCTGACGAAACTCGCCCGCTTCAATCGCCTCTTCGAGGTTCTTGTTCGTCGCGGCGATCACACGGAGATCAACTTTGAGAGTTACGGTTCCACCGACACGTTCAAACTCGCGCTCCTGCAACACGCGCAACAGTTTCACCTGTAACGCCGGCGTTAACTCACCAATCTCGTCGAGAAAGATCGTGCCACCGTCTGCGATTTCGAGTCGTCCTTTTTTCTGGTTCAGGGCACCCGTGAACGAACCTCTTTCGTGACCAAACAGTTCGCTTTCCAACAGCGACTCGTTCAGCGCCGCGCAATTGACCGCCATGAAAGCCTTCTGCGCGCGTTTGCTGTTGCGATGGATCGCACGCGCTGCAAGCTCCTTGCCTGTACCACTCTCACCGGAGATCAAAACTGTTGCGTCGGTCGGCGCGACTTTCGAGATGAAATAATAGACGTGTTGCATCGCGGCGGCTTCGCCGATCATGTTGTGCTCGATGTTTACATCCGACAGCAGACGCTCGTTTTCAGTTTCGAGCCACTCAAACTGTCGTGCGTTTTCGATCGCAACCGCAGCGATGCCGGAAATTGCGGCAACAAGTTTCAGATGGTCGTTGTTGAATTGATCGCGCGGCAAGGTAGTGTCGAGATACAAGACGCCGATTTTGCGGTCGAACTGTAACAAGGGCACGCACATCACCGACTGCGCGCCGGTCGAGATCAAGCTATCACTCGCTTCCGTCCATTCAGACACGCCATCATTCGCCAGCAGAGCAACTCCGTCTCTCAACACTTGCTGCACGATCGTGCGGCTCACTGTGACAGCTTTATTTTTCCCGTGCGTGCGATGAAGTCCAAACACCAGGCTGGTTACAAACGATCCTTCGTCAGTTAAAAGAATCGCGCCGCGTTGCGCGGGCACAACCTCGAAGAGCAACTCGAGTAGATGTTCCAAAAGATCGTCGAGACTACGAATCGACGTGAGCGCAGTGCTGACTTTCATCAGCGCACTCAGATCGCGCCCCATCAGGTAGATCGCGTGATCGAAACGGATCTGCACCGTCGAACCGCTGACTACCTGTGTCTCCTCGATCTTGACCTCGCTCGACTTCGACATCGAGTCGCCTTCATGCGTGAGGAAGAGAAACTGCGAATCGCCGATGCGCACACGATCACCGTGTTCGAGTAAACGACTGCGAACGGGCACGTCGTTTACGAACGTTCCATTAAGACTCTCGAGATCAGTGATGACGAAACCTTCGTCTTTCTTTTCGATTTTGGAGTGGCGGCGTGAGACGGAGGCGTCAGCGATGGAAACGTGAGCTGAAGTTTCGCGACCAATGACAAGCGTGTCTTCATTGATTGCGAAGACTGCGCCTTTGTGTTTGCCGGAGATTGCAGCGAGACGCGGAGGCATTTAAAAAGGATTCTGCCACAAAAAGGGACATAAAGCACAAAACGGAATTCAGTTCTTGTTTGTGGCTTTTGTGCCGCTTTGTGGCGCATCGCCGGGAACGATACGCCAGTTGTTATTTGGCGCGACGGGGATGGTCTTGTTCCGCTCGACCCAATCAATAATTAACTCGCGAATCTCTTCACTCGATCGATAAACAACCGAGGCGTTTTTGTACATCGTGTAACCACCGCCACCGTTAACACGATAGTTGTTCGTTGCGAGACGAAGTTTTCTCGTCATAGACAACGGCTGACCGTGAAAGCGCAGGTTTTGAATGCGCTGCCCGATCGGTTTTGAAATGTCGAGTTCGTAAGTGACGCCTTCGGCGATGTCGAAGTTGTAAGCCGGAATTTTTTCGTCAACCAGATCCGCGAGCGGTTTGCCCGGAACGTAAGCCTTAAAATATTTCGCTGAGTGTTCGAGTGCGTCTTTGAGTTGCTGGCCAGTGACTTCGAGCACTGCAAGCGTGTTTTCGTAAACGTAAAGACCTGCGATGTCACGTACACTCACGGGACCTTTATCGATCCGCGCATCGGCGTTAAAACTCGCAACCATCGAGACGTCAGCCTTGCCCGCTTCGAGTTGAACTCTCTGAATCAGATCGAGGATCGCGGTGTCGCGAAAACGCGCGTCACGCGCGGTCAGATTTTCACTCGAGTCACCAATCACGCGCGACAACCAACCCTGCGTTTCGCGATCGTAAGGCTCGGCTAGTTTGACTATTTCCGGATCTGGTTCGACACGATCGTCCGCGGGAATCGTGCGCGCTGACTTCGCGTACATGCGCCAACCAGTGCCTGCTTTTTGTAAGTAAAGATCGGCACGCGCGAGATGTCGACCCCAGTGGTTCGCCTGTGTCAACAATACGCCGTTGATGTAAACGGACGGCACGTCGCGATGCGTGTGGCCCATGAAAATCACATCGACGCCCGGCACTTCCTTCGCGATCGCGATCGCTTCGTTCTCGTGCGGCACCTGGCCCGGATTTATGTCGCCTGTGCGCAGATCTTCTTCGAGTCCCATGTGCATCGCGATCACAACCACGTCGACCTTCTCTTTATCACGCAGCGTCTCAACCCACTTGCGCGCTTCAGCAACAGGCTCATGAAATTCAAGGCCGGCGTAGTTTGGCGGATTGTCCCAGTTCGGCACGCCCGGCGTGGTCAATCCGAGTATGCCGATTTTCACGCCAGCGACTTCTTTGACGATGTACGGTTTGTAATGTGGTTGGTTTGTCGCTTTATCGTAGGTGTTTGCCGAAAGCCATGGAAAGTTTGCTTCCTTGCGCGCTTTCTCGAGCACTTTCAGACCGAAGTTATATTCGTGATTGCCGACCGTCATCGCGTCGTAGTTCAGCGAATCCATCGTTAGCATCATCGGATCCGGTGGTTGATTGTTTTTGCGGCCGTGAAATGATTCGAGCGGCGATCCCTGGATCGTGTCGCCGGAGTCGATCAGCAAAACATTGGGTTGTTCTGTGCGAACGCGTTTGATGAGGGTGGCGATCTTCGCGAGCCCGCGATTGTCCTGTTTGTTTGTGTAGTAATCGATTGGATTGATGTTGCCATGCAGGTCGGTTGTGCCGAGGATCGTTATTTGAACGCGGTCGGGAGCGAAGCTGCGGCCGACCAGCACGAGCGCGAGCATGATGAGGAGCGTTGCGAGGGAGTAGATGAACGGTGAAAATTTGCGTTTGCGCATATTTATAGGTCGCATATGTCCTATAAGACGTCTTCGTTCTTATCAAGCGTTGTTCCGGTCGTTGTTAGCTTAGACCAAAATGCTTTAAGGTAGTAGCCCACTTGCATGGTGCCGGAACTTTATTGCTTTAGCAGCAATCTTCTATGGATAACTTAGTCACTTCAAACATTCGCCAGCGCCCGATTCGCACGCTCGTCAGCGTGGCGGGCGTGGCTTTGGGCGTCAGCCTGGTCATGCTTTTCACCGGGCTCGCCCGCGGCATGGCCAACGATCTCCAGCGACGAGCGACCAACGTCCGCGCGGAGTTGATCTTCATGCGGCCGGGCGCGATCCAGTTGACTTCGACGACTGCCAACCTCGATACGCGATACGTCGAGCGATTGAAGCAGATTGAAGGCGTCGAAGAGGCTTTGCCGGTCATTCGTTATTTCTTCCAGGGCAACAAGGGTATCGGGCTCGAGCAGATCGATGGCGTCGATTGGAATATTTACTCCGGCATGAACGGCATCAACATGGTCGCCGGTCACGGGCCGCAGAACGTGAATGAAATCGTTATCGACGAGATCAAAGCGCGAAACAGCGATCTGCATCTCGGCGATCCGCTCAAACCTTTCGGCACTGACGCGTATAGGGTCGCGGGCATTTACTCACCTGAATCGGGCGCGCGTGTAAAGATGTCGCTCGAAGCAATGCAGAAGGCGCTCGAAGTGGAGAATAAGTGTACGTTCATTTTCATCAAGCTACGCAATCCGGATCAGCTACAGGAAGTGGCGAAACGGATCGATCGCGAGCTTCCCGGCAATACGATTCAGCCGACGCGCGAAGTGTTTACGAGTTTTGAGAAGACCATTCCGTTTCTCGGTACGTTTTTGCGAGTGCTCGTCGGGCTTGCGGCGGTGGTGAGTTCACTGGTCGTGATGCTCGCGATGTATACGACCATCACCGAGCGCACGCGCGAGATTGGTATCTTGAAAGCGATGGGCGCTTCGCGTGGTTACATCGTCGGGATTATAGAGAAAGAAGCGATCCTGATCAGTTTGATCGGATTACTGGCGGGATTTGTAATCTCGCTGCTCGCAGGATATTTGATTCATCAAGCGTACGGGCTAGTGTTTGAATACAGTTGGGCGTGGGCGCTGGTAGCGGCAGCGATCGGCGTGCTTGGCGGAATTCTCGGTGCGCTCTATCCGGCCTGGCGCGCGTCAAATCTCGATCCGGTTAACGCCCTCGCGTACGAATAAGGCCGCGAATTTACGCGAATGAACGCGGATCAATCTTTACTGGGTTGATCCGCGATGATTGGCGTTAATCCGTGGCCTCTTGTCCAGATCAATAAAACCCCGATTGCACTCCAGAAAATGTCGCGGCCTTTTCGCACGATCGCGAGTGTTTCGCCGATGCCGCGTGCGAAGCCGAGCACCTTCGATACGCGACCCGTTCCACCTTCATCAACACCCGCGCGCAGCGGAATGAATTTAAAAGTCAGGTTGATGATTCGATTTACTGATTCGAGAATGAAAGCCTGCGTCAACGTCGGCGCAACCGGACTAATGAATGAGAGAGTAACAAAAACTTCAACTATACCCGCAAAATGAAAACACATGTCGAGCGCGAATATTGAAAGAAAGCTGCGCTGCGTATTTGAGTAGAAACCATAGATGCGGTCTTCCAACGACTGCGCGCGCGGCTTCAACTTATTCATACCGAGATAACCCACCAGGCGGCTGAGAAACCTCGTCTGCCGCCTCACGATCAAGTAAACAATTGGAATGATCAGAAACGTGACCACGAGCGCGGCGATACTCGCGTAACGCAAACCCTTCGGCAACGGGAAGGTCAACAGCAGGGTCGCTGTGCCCGCAAAGATGAAGATCGCCACCGAAACCGCGTAGAAGATGTTTTCGATCGCAAGTCCCGATAGACCAACCATCAATGGCACACGATCTTTAACAAACACCGCCTTCGACGGTTCGCTCACTGCCACACTCAGAAACGGAACAATGTTGCCGAGCGCGTCGCCCATCAGCCGCGCGGCGAACGCATCTCGAAAACGAAGTTGGTAAGGCGGCTCGATACAGCGAGTCCAGGCGAGTGCGCGAACGATGTAACGAATGCTCGAAATAGCGAGAATGAGAATGAAGCCCGCGCCGAGTCGCTGAATTCGCGCGGCGATTTCGCCGACGCCCGCTTTGCTCACGAAGTAGGCAAACAGCAGTATGCCGAGTAGACCGAAGACGACTCCAAGTGGCGCGAATCTCCTGCTGCTCGTCTGCTTCTGAGTCAAAACATCATTCGGCATAGCGGTACGGTAGCACGCTGGTTGGCAAGCATCGTACCAATTGTGACACTAGGCAGGGGCAGACAGCAGGAGCAGGATGATGATGCTCATGCTACCTGCACCTGTTCCTCCTTTTGTGCCGTTTTGTGGCTTGGTTTATGATGGCATGCTCTACTTTGACATCAATAAAATGAGCACTATTACAATGAGTCAATCACAACCAGCTATCGCGCCGATTACGGGCACTCCGCTCACCACGTTATCTGAAGACGAGACGATGTTTCGCTCCAGCGTGCGCGAATTCGCCGAGGGCGAACTCCGGCCGCGTGTCGAGCATATGGACGAAGTCGCGAAGCTCGATCCCGCGATCATCAAACAGTGTTTCGAGCTCGGACTGATGGGAATCGAAACTCCCGAGGAGTACGGCGGCGCAGGCGCAAATTTCTTCACTGCGATTCTCGCGGTCGAAGAGCTTTCGCGTGTCGACGCCTCTGTCGGCGTTTTCGTCGACGTGCAAAACACGTTGGTCAACAATGCGTTCATTCGCTGGGGCACTCCGGATCAGAAGAAGAAATACTTGACGCGCCTCGCGTCTGAAACTGTCGGTGCTTACGCGTTGAGTGAACCCGGTTCCGGCTCAGATGCTTTTGCGATGCAGACGCGCGCAGTTGAGAAAGACGATCATTATCTACTCAACGGTCGCAAGCTCTGGATCACGAACGGAATCGAAGCCGACATCTTCGTTCTCTTTGCGAATGCGAATCCGGAAGCTGGTTACAAAGGCATCACGGCGTTCGTTGTCGAGAAGAGTTTCCCCGGTTTTTCGATTGGCAAGAAAGAAAACAAACTCGGCATCCGCGCGTCGTCGACAGTTGAGTTGATCCTCGAAGACTGCAAGGTGCCGAAAGAGAACGTACTCGGTGAAGCCGGCAAGGGTTACAAGATTTCGATCGAAACACTGAACGAAGGTCGGATCGGTATCGGCGCGCAGATGATTGGCATCGCTGGGGGCGCGCTTCAGAGTGCGATTGCTTATACGGCCGAGCGACAACAGTTTGGTAAGTCGATCAATCAGTTTCAGGCAGTTCAGTTTCAACTGGCTGAAATGGCAACGGATTTGGAAGCAGCGCGTTTGATGGTGTACAACGCGGCACGGATGAAAGATGCGGGTGTGAATTTCGTCAAAGAAGCGGCGATGGCGAAGCTTTATTCATCGCGAGTTGCCGAGCGCGTGAGTTCGAAGGCGATCGAATTGTACGGCGGCTATGGATACGTTAAAGACTATCCGGTTGAGAAATACTGGCGCGACTCGAAGATTGGCGCGATTTACGAAGGCACGTCGAACATGCAACTCCAGACCATCGCGAAGTTGATTATTGGACGCGGATGAACATGGAAATAAATCCGGATCTATCCGTGTAATCAGTGGCTGAAAAGTAATCTATGAATAGTGATACTAAAGTATTAAGGCTGGTGCGCAAACCCGCAGATTCATCGACCGCTGAAGCGATGCACGAGTTGCCCCAATCCAGCCTCCTGCTCGAGATGTATCGCACGATGTATTTGTCGCGACGTATCGACGATAAGGAAATTCAACTCAAGGGGCAGAACAAAATCTTTTTCCAGATCAGCGGCGCCGGCCATGAGGCAATACTGACGGCTGCGGGCATCGTTTTGAAGCCAGGCTACGACTGGTTCTATCCGTACTATCGCGATCGCGCGCTCTGCCTGCAACTCGGAATGACGCCACTCGAGCAATTGCTATCAGCAGTCGCCGCGGAAACTGATCCAAATTCACATGGCCGCCAGATGCCTTCACACTGGGGCCACTCGAAGCTGAACATCGTTTCGCAATCGTCGCCGACCGGAACACAGTTGTTGCAAGCCGTTGGTTGTGCGGAAGCGAGTTATCGATATCAACTCATTCCGGAGCTGCAAAAGCGCATCAGCGGGTTCAAGAATGATGAAGTGACTTACGTCTCACTAGGCGATGGCACGAGCAGCGAAGGAGAGTTTTGGGAAGCACTCAATACGGCTTCAAACCTGAAACTTCCGGTCGTGTTTCTCCTGGAAGACAACGGTTACGCGATCAGTGTTCCGGTTGAAGTGCAAACCGCGGGCGGCGATATTTCGCGTCTAGTTGAGAATTTCCCGTCACTTTATCTACAGCGATGCGACGGCACCGATCCGATTGAATCGCTCGAGACGATGCGTCGCGCAGTTGATTACTGCCGCCGTCGAAAAGGTCCAGCATTCGTTCATGCGAAAGTTATCCGCCCTTATTCACACTCGCTTTCAGACGACGAAAAGCTTTATCGACCCGACGAGGAGCGCGCGAGTGAAGCCGAGCGCGATCCGGTGAAACGTTTCGGCGCGCTCTTGATCGACGAAGGTGTGATCGACCAGGAAGGTTTGCAAAAGATCAAGAACGAGGTCGATCGCGAAGTTAACGAAGCGACCGACATCGCGCTCGCGAGTGCTCAGCCTTCGAAAGAGACGGCGACGAAGTACGTCTTTTCACCCGATGTCGATCCGACGAGTAAAGACTTTGACACTGAAGATCGTGTGCAGCTTTCTGGTAATGCCGGAACGATGGTCGACCTGATCAATCGTTGTCTCGAAACGGAAATGGCGCGCGATCCGCGCATCGTTGTTTTCGGGGAAGACGTAGCTGATTGTTCGCGCGAACAGTATCTCGAATTAGTCAAAGGCAAGGGCGGTGTTTTCAAAGTCACTGCAAATCTACAGCGCAAGTATGGCAGTGCACGCGTGTTCAACTCACCACTCGCGGAAGCAAACATCGTCGGACGCGCGATCGGCATGGCCACGCGCGGACTCAAGCCCGTCGTCGAGATTCAGTTCTTCGACTACATCTGGCCCGCGATGCACCAGATTCGCAACGAGCTGGCGCTGATTCGTTGGCGGTCGGGAAACGAGTGGAAAGCGCCGCTCGTGATTCGGGTTCCCGTTGGTGGTTACCTGAAAGGCGGCGCTGTTTATCACTCGCAATCGGGTGTGTCGACGTTTACGCAGATACCCGGCCTGCGCGTGATCTATCCATCAAACGCGCTTGATGCGAATGGCCTGCTTCGCACCGCGATTCGCTGTGACGATCCGGTGCTGTTTCTCGAACATAAACATCTCTATCGACAGGCTTACAACAAGTCGCAGTATCCAACTGACGACTTCATGGTTCCGTTCGGCAAAGCGAAGAAAGTTCGCGAAGGCAAGGATCTCTCGATCATCACTTACGGCGCGCTCGTCCAACGTTCGCTAGTGGCGGCGAAGCAGATGGAGCAGGAGGGTATCAGTGTTGAGATCATCGATCTGCGCAGCCTGGTTCCGTTTGACTGGGACGCGATCACTGAGACGGTGAAGAAGACTAACAAAGTGATCGTCGCGCACGAGGACTCACTGTCCTTTGGTTACGGATCTGAGATCGCGGCGCGCATTAGTGACTCGCTCTTCGAGTATCTTGACGCGCCCGTGAAGCGCGTCTGCGCGCTGGATACGTTTGTCGCCTACGCGCCGCAGCTCGAGGACGCGATCCTCCCTCAGGCTCAAGATGTAGCAAAAGCAATCGCCGAGCTAAAGGCCTATTAGAAAAAAGGTCCTATAACCCCATAGGACCTATTAAGTACACTCGTGTACCGTTCCGCTTCGGCCAATCCCTCCTAAAGGTCCTATTCATTACCTCCAAAAATGGCATAAATCTTGCCAATTTCTCGTGGTAGCACGCCTGTGAGCGTCTCCCCGACATTAGTTCCCCCGCGTCGACAATTAATCGCGATTAATTCAACACAAGGGAGGTACAACTGATGAAAAAGCACGTATCGAGAGTTTTGGCGGCTGCGATGCTGACTCTCGCACTCGCCGCAATCGCTCTCGCACAAACAACCACAACCGCTACTCAAAAGACGGTGGTACAAAACCCCGATGGTACTTACACGATCATTGAATATCCCGTGAAGAAGGAAGTGACAGTTAATCTGACTCCAATCAACGTTACCGGAGCCAAAGGTGTGGCCACTATTCTCCGCGACGACGATGGCACCAGAATCAAACTGAATCTCACCGACGTTCCCGCGGATTTAACTGCAATGACGCTTTATGCAGTTGATGACAAAGGCGTAGTTACCGCACTCGGTCCTGTCGCCATTTCAAATGGCGTTGGAACTCTTGCTGCGACCACGCCGCTATCGAGGTTCATGCTGGTTGCTTCGCCGGAACCCGCGTTGACAGCCTATGATGCGAATACAAAGGTTCTGTTCAGGAGTGCCGTGCCGGAAGGCTTCACGGTTATACCGTTCACCAGTGCTGCGGGCGAGACAGTCGCGGCTGTAGGAACGCCGACTGCCAAAACAACCGTAACGACAACGCCGGGAGCAGTAGTTACTAATCCCAGCGGCAACACCACGATCGTGGTCCCAATGACGGATGTTAAGACCACCTACTCGGCGCCGTTGCTCAATATCCCGGCTTACAAAACCGGCGACGACACCAAAATCAAGGTTGACTTTACGGGCGCATTGACTGGTGCACGCGCAAACGTGTTCATCACGCCGCGGAAAGACGGCCCAACCGAAGTAAAAATGCGTTTCCACGATTTGAAGGAAGCGCCTTCGGGCCAGAGATTCATCCTGTGGGCAGTTTCGCCGGATAACAAGTTCGTCAAACTCGGTCAGGTAGTTAATGCACCGGGAAGAAATGAAGCTGAAATTAAGGCGGAAACCTCGCTGCCGGACTTTGGTCTCGTAGTGACCATGGAAGGCACAGAAGGCGACATGCCGGTCGGCCCAACTGTAGGAACGATTCACATTGTTCCATAAGTAAAGCCATTCACCCACAGATTGCACAGATAAGTCTGTGTAATCTGTGGGCATTCTTTTGTGTGTCAAATCTTTCACAAAAAACTACCACTCTGGTCCTATCCTGCGTTAATATGTCGAAACCTTAGCTGTCGCTGAGCAGCTTCAGGTATCCCGACTGGCTCTCAACGAGCCTTCTCATCTTTTAAGATATAACGCGATCGCCTGCCCGTGACCCCCATCACGAGGGCTGAAGTATCCGTTTTTACCCTTGGGTGTTAACGACATGAATAAAAGACGTTTCCTCCGATTCTTCCCGCTTGCATTAGTGCTTCTCATCGTACCTGCGGCCTACGCCGTACAGGACAAGGAAAACCTGCCCGCGCTCGTCAAAAGAGTTAAGCCGTCGGTCGTTGCGATTGCGACTTACGACGCGAATGGCGAACCGTTGATGACGGGCAGCGGCTTCTTCTTGCGGCCCGGACAAGTGGTCACAAATCTTCACGTCGTCCGCGGCGCAGTCAAGGCTGAGATCAAAACGCTCGACGGCAAAGGCAAAGTGTTTCCGATTAACGGCACGCTCTCAGTTGACGAGGAGGGAGACCTTGCACTGCTCAATGTGGATATGCCGCTGGAGCGTTCGCGCACAACTCAACTCGCGCGCGATCTTCCCGATGAAGGCGAACCGATCTTCGTGATCGGTAATCCGCTCAAACTCGAAGGTTCAGTAAGCGATGGGATCGTATCGGCCGTCAGGGAAGTGCCGAACAGTTATCGCATCATTCAGATCACCGCGCCGATCTCGCATGGTAATAGCGGCAGTCCCGTGTTCAACCTGAAAGGCGAGGTTATTGGCGTCGTGACGATCAAGGTCACGAACGGGCAAAACATCAATCTCGCGATTGCGGCTGCAAGAGTGGCGCAACTCGGCGCCGGCAAGCTTCAGCCGCTGACGGAACTCGCCGCCAGGGGCAAGGGTGATGTTGCCGAGTCACTCTATCGTTCCGGCCTCGATTCGCTCTGGCTGGGGAATTACGACAACGCGGTTGGTTATTTCGAGAACGCCGCGAATAAGAATCCGAAGCGCGCGGAAGCGTGGGTGCAGGTCGGTTACTGCAAAGTGAAGCAGGGAAAAAATCAGGAAGCTATTAAAGCGTACCTGCAGGCGCTGCAACTCAAGCCCGGCGATGCGGAGATTTATAACAAGTTAGGCGACGCTTATTACTACGCTGGGCAGCTACGTGAGGCGATTGAATCGTATACCGAGGCCGCTCAACTTCGTCCCGATTGGGCCGAGACTTTTTACAACCTTGCGATCGCGTACGCCGAGAGCGGCAATCCAGGCATGGCCGCCACGCAAGCGCAAAAGCTACAGAAGCTCGATCCGAAGCTCTACGAGAAATACCTGCGCGAAACAATGTAGGATCAGGGGCAGGGGCAGACAGCAGGAGCAGGTGGGATCTAAGAACCTGCTCCTGCCTTCTGCTC
>DATEWS010000884.1:0-2528 GCA_035257785.1 Pyrinomonadaceae bacterium | reverse complement strand
ATCTCAAACTGGCCGCTTCCGAGGTCGAACTTCACGATCGATACGACGTCAGTTGGCGAGCCGCCGCGAAACACCGCGAGGCCATTCGCCGCGCGCAGGTACTGAATATCTGTGTAAGGACAATCAACCGGCGTCACCTTCCCCGTACGCGCATCGACTTTGGCGAGCGTGGAAACACCCTGATCGATGTGACTGCAAACGATCGTATCGGCGGACGCAAACGCATACGAAGACATGCCAAACACCCATTGCGGCATGCCGAGTTCTGCTTTGGATTGATAGACGTTTTCGATGCCGCCATCCGGCGAGATCCGTTCGAGATTCCACCAGCCACTACGATCGGAAGCGAAATACAAAACTCCGTCAGGTGACCATTCCGGTTGAAAGATCGACTCCGCCGCGCCGCCTGCGACCCATCGCGTTGAAGCCAGTTTGCCATCGTCACCAAACTCGCCGACCCACAGTTCACAACCATCCCAGGGCATGTTCGGATGGTTCCAGGTGAGCCACGCTAACTGGTTGCCGTCCGGACTGAGTCTCGGCGACGAGTAAAAATCGTTGCCTTCAATAAGCACTACGCCATACTCGTCGCCGCCCGGTTTATTGTTAACGGCAACGATCGTGTTTACAGCCTCTGCGCCGCTGTTTGTGTGATCTTCACGCACGCAGATCAGACGATCTCGTGAGTGGTCCAACCGCGCATCCGCGTATCGCATGTCGCCCGCGGCCGTCAGTGGCTCAGGAGTGGCCAATTCTTGCTGCCGGTATAGTCGCTGGTCCGAGAAGTTTGAGAAGTAAGCAGTGCCCGCACTGACGATGTAGTCGCCACCGCCGTATTCGTGGACCCTGGTCCGTGCATTGAATGGAGGTTGATTCACATCGAGACACGCGCCCGTAGTCTCTCTTTTCACGATGACATTTCGGCCACCTTCTTTGGGCCGCAATTCCAACCAGTAAATATCGTCGCCATCTAACGATGGTTGACTCAGCCCGACTGATCCTTCAACGATCAGGTCTGAGGTGATAGGCGACTTCCACGAGCCATACGGCGCAATCTTTGGTGATTTTGACAAGGTCCAACCTCGCTTCAGTTATTCCGGGCTCTGATAGTTGTTCGTTTTTTGTGCGAATCCGAGAAACTTTTGTCACAACCTCGCAAAGGCTTTACAAGACATATGCAACCTACATTCGGCGATAGGCGGGTACTATCACCCCCGTCGTTAATTCTCCATGGGAGAACTGAGATAAAGGCAAGGGCACTGGTCTTGGGGGAGGTCAGTGCCCTCTCTTTTTGTCATCTTACCAAAGAAGCCTAAACTTCATTACCCATAAAAAGGCACATCAGCCACAAAAGTTAAACCAAGTTCGTTTTGTGACTTATGTGCTTTTTTGTGGCTAATTCTCTTCTTCCTCGTCCCTCTTTGTGGCACAATTCGGCAGTCCAATTTCAAAAGAGGTGCCCGCCGATGTCCAACCGCAAACGAAAGCTCTTCGTCTTCTGTCTGATAATCACCTTTATTTTGACGAGTGTTCCTTCACACGCTGATACGTTCAGACCTGTAGTACGTGGCAAGCGCGGCGTGGTCGCGGGTGGCGCACCGCTGTCGGTCGAGGCGGGCTTGCGGATTCTCCAGCGTGGTGGTAATGCGGTCGATGCGGGTGTCGCGACGATTCTCGCGGCTTCAGTGATCGAGTTTTCTCACTTTTCGTTTGGCGGCGAAGTACCGATTCTGATCAAGCTGAAAGGTCAGAAGGTGGCGGTGATTGAAGGCATGGGCCAGGCGCCGATGAAAGCGACGCGCGAGTTTTTCGTCAATCGTGCAAAGAATGAAGGCGGTGCACCAACTCTAACTTCCACTGCCGTGGCGAGTGGCAGAAGAGGGGCATTGATACCGTCAACAGGTCCACTCGCAGCGACCGTCCCTGGGGTGCTCGACGCATGCGTCGTCGCTCTCGATCAATTCGGAACGAAATCGCTTGCCGAAGTAATGGAACCTGCGATTCAACTCGCCGATGGTTTCCCACTCGACGAACTGAGAGTGCAGTACATCAGGACCAGATCGCCAATCTTTTCGCAGTGGCCCGATGCAAAGCGTATTTTCCTGCCAAACGGTGAAATACCAAAGGCCGGCGACATCTTCGTGCAGGCGGATCTGGCGCGCACGTTGCGCGGAATAGTTCAGGCCGAACGCTCCGCCTCCAGAGGTATGCGGAATAATCGTCACGCCGGTCTGATGGCCGCGCGTGATTATTTTTATCGTGGTCCAATTGCGCGTCGTATCGGTGCGTACATGCAGGCCAACGGCGGACTGATCGCGGCAGACGATTTCGCAAAATTCGCGGCGAAGGTGGGCCAACCAGTCGAAACTAATTATCGCGGTTATGAAGTGTACAAGGCCGGTTTTTGGACGCAGGGCCCGGCACTTATCGAAACACTCAACATGCTTGAGGGTTTCGATTTGAAGAAGATGGGCCACAACTCGCCCGCATACATTCACACGCTTGCCGAAGCACTCAAGCTCGCCCTC
>DATEWS010000883.1:0-6558 GCA_035257785.1 Pyrinomonadaceae bacterium | reverse complement strand
CGGCTTCATCCTCTTCAGCCTCGCCCGCACCGCGACACGAATGAACACACAGGCCAATTAAAGGAACAGGAGCAGCAGGCAGGTGCTGGCAAAAACCTGCTCCTGAAAGCTGCCCCTGCTCCTGTTTTAAGGCAGCGCAGTGAATCCCTTGAGGGGATTGCCGTAGAACGCCTCAGTCTGCCACGCGGTTTTGTTCCACGTGCCGTCCTGATCGCCGATGATCTGCACAGGCACGATCACGCGGTCGCTGCCGAGTTGATTGCTCGTCGCGATGCCGTTGTCGAATTTCCCGCCCGGCTGCACCGTAAATTTGATCGACCGCGCGAGCTTGTTGTTCCAAAGGAGCTTGAACTCATACTCGCCGGGATTTGCGGCAAGCGTGTAGACATCCTTCGTAGTGTCGTCGCCGCTCGTGTTGCTGCCTTTGATGTTCGGAAAGTCGCATTCAACGCGCGCCCATTTTGCTTTCTGCGGTAACGACTCTTCAACGTAATGCGTAGTGTTGTTTTCGACCTCGGCTTCGCAACCCGCCTTCCCGATTTCCATGCCGTCCAAAAACCTTTTGCCGACTTCCTTACCCTGGTAGAAGAGATGCGGATCGAACTTATACGCATCACCGCGAACCCAGAATGCGACGTGAAAGTCAGGAAATTTCCAACCATAGATGTCGCTGGGAGTCAGGTAGACGTAGCCGATCGGAAGATTCCAGTCGTGGTCCACAAAGTAGACATACTTGTTCACTGCTTTTGGACCAGCCTCGTTTGAATGAGCTTTCGCTACCTTCATCTTGCCGGTGAAGAGCGTTAAATCAGTGCCCTGGAGTTCGTTGCGCATCTTGATGGTAAAGCTGACGGGGCCGGTGTAAGTGCTGGTTTGCGCTTCGGGAACCTGCCGCCCGCCGCATTCAGTCTTCCACCAGTAGCCCTTTTCGATGTTGTTCGTGTCGCAGTCAAACTTAACCCATGGTCCAGTTGGGAGGTTGTATTGAACGTAGAGCTGGCTGCCACTGGCAATTGGACCATTCACGCGAAACTTCATTGTCGGCGCCCAGCTCCAAACGTCGTAATTACCTTTGTAGACGTTGAACGTGAACGCCGTGATTTGAATCGAGTCTTTAGCAATAGTTGGCTGGTCCTGGCTGGCGGACGATTTGATAACGGGAGCGAGGCTGATGATCGAGAGGGCGAGCATAAAGGCGCAGGCAAGTCGTAATTTATTCACGGGGAACCTCCTGAGTTCGATCAGTTCTGGGCAAAACGCCGGAAGTTTACTACGGACCGTGATTGTTCGTTAAGGTATAGTGGGAAGGCAGGAGACACAAATGAACCTTTTGCTCGTTTGCTTCCTTCTCTTCGTCCCCGTGCAGACAAACAAAACCGAAGCGCCTGTGAAAGCCTCGGTTTGCAAGTTGAAGGCTGATCCCGCTGCATATGAACACAGACTCGTTGAAGTTACCGGCTTCGTCATGACTGGCGGCCGTGAAGATTTCGACCTGTTCGATCCTGCCTGTCCCGACGACCGCGACATAAAACTGAATGATGATGGAGCGACTATCGAAGGCATCGCGACGCGGCTAATCGATGACGCACGTTTCAAACAGTTTTCCGATTTGCTTTATCGCCGTGGAAACCGTGTGGCCCACGCAACTATCGTCGGTCATTTTTTCGCCGAAAAGGAAGAGCAGTACCCGAATGGCTTTCGCCGCAAAACGCGCAACAGGTTGGCCATCGAACGGATCGTCTCCGTCGATCCGCACACTTCCAAAGCATTCGATTACGCAGCGTTAACCTTCGACGATGAGCCAGAAGAAGCCGATAAAACGGGCTGTGGCTACACGGAATTGACGGAAATGTTTCCAACCGCCGAACTGGTCCAAGCCCAGGAAAAGGCAGACCGTGGCGAGACCGGGTGGGCGTTCACTGATCCAAAGCGAGTCGCCAGCAACGGTCTTGCGCAGCTATTGACTGTGGACGAAAACTCGATCAAGTTGAGACTTAAGCGGCGCGCACAAGGCAGGTTCGTTTACGAATGGCGGCCGAAGAAAGAAGGCGACTATTACGTCGTTGTCGTCAATCGTCCTTATTTACTTTCGTTCTACGCAAAAAATCCAAAGCGAGTGGCGTGGGTGTTGCGCATGGCTTATGAAGCCGGTTGCGGCGAGGATAAGGCCGTGCGACGTATCAATTGATTCGGCTGTTTTTGTAAACAACGCCGCCCTTCATAACGAACACAACGCGTCGCACCGCAGTGATATCGGTTAGCGGATCTCCGTCGAGCGCGATGATGTCTGCTTCAAATCCTTTTGCGATCGTTCCGATCCGATCGCCCAACCCGAGCGCCTCCGCGCCTAACGAATTCGCCGAGATCATCGCCGTTAGCGGTTTGACTCCACCATCACGAACGCGATCGATAAACTCCTCGGCATTGTTGCCGTGCGATCCGGCGACAGCGTCAGTGCCGAAGACAATCTTCAGGTGTGGAATCTTGCTCGCTCGTTGGACCAGCTGGTGATTCATCGGCAGGATTTTTTCCATCATGGCAAAGCCTTCTTCCGTGTAACCGGGCGTGCCGAGGTAACGCTCCTTGTTGCGGAGATAGTTTTCGATAATGAGTCCAGCCTGAGGATCGAGATACGTTCCCTTTTCAGCCATCAACTTCAGGTCGTCGTCTGTCGCGAGTGTGCCGTGCTCGATCTGCGTGCAGCCGGCGAGAGTTGCGGCGCGAACAGCGTCGCCGTATGCATGGACCAAAGTTCGCAGTCCGAGTTTCTTGGCTTCATCACAGGCTGCGTTTAATTGCTCCTGCGACATCGTTAGTTTTCCACCCTGGCGGATACTCTGTGCCGCAAAGATTTTAATAAGGTCGGCGCCGCTTTCTTTCTGTTTTCTGACGAAGGCGCGGATCTGATCGGGAGTGCCGGTTTGTTCACCACGACCAATGAGTGGCTCGACTGCGGTGAGTATGCGCGGACCGGGGAGTTCGCCTCTGGCGATCGCATCGCGGAGTGGAAGATCAGTTGGAGATCCGACACTCTGTATGGTTGTAAATCCCGCCATCAACGTGACCCATGCATTTGCGGCAGATCGATACGCTGCCTCCTGGGTCGTCTCGCCTGGTCCGGCATTTTTTCCATCCTTGCCGAAACTCCACGTGATGTGATCGTGCGCATCGATCCAGCCGGGTAAGACCGTTAACGCGCGCAGGTCGTAATCGATCGGCGACGCCTTCGGATCGATTGCGACGATCTTCGTTCCTTCGACAACGATGCGAGTGTTCTTGAGAACGTGTCCTTTGCCATCGAGGATCGTGCTCGCGGCGATCACAATGCGACGTGGAGTTGTTTGTGAATGAACCTGGAAACTAATGCAGATGAGTACGGCGCAGATAAGTATTCGCATCGCGTTCCTTTCGTAGTCGCAGAATTTACCATACTAAAGACGAAGACGTTGCGGGGCACACCGGCACGCTTTATAGTGAGCCTCTACCTACTCACAAACGGGATTGCATGAAAAGACTTTCCTTAGTCATCTGTCTCTTAATTTTGACGTCCTTGTTTTGCTACTCGCAGACAGCCCCAAAGCGCAGTGGTGACGAGGCGCTGCAGAAGTTTACCTTGATGGCCGACATCAAGACGCTGGCACTCGAGATTCCCAGACTCGATGGCCAACTCGCTCGCGCATTAGCTCAGGCGGAGTTGGCTGATGCTGCCTGGACACTCGATCGAACCTGGGCCAGGAACGCCTTGCGAGAAGCATATCGCTTAACTTATCCAACACCCGAAGAGCAAAGTAAGGTCGGACCGGACCTGCCCGGTGCTGCCCCCAGACCGCCAAGCGCAATTGGACGTGCTCGTAATGAAGTGAGACGACGCGTGTTGAGTGTCGCTCGCCGCGACAAGACTTTCGCCGATGAGCTCATAAGCGAGAGTTCCACGAACGTTACTAAAGATGACCGGCAGATGATGTATGCACAAATGGCGCGCCTGGCTCTTGACGAAGGTGACAACGGCGCTGCCAGTCGCGCAATTGAGGACAGCATACATGTCGATCCCACTCAAATCGTCTTCGTCGATCTGGTAAATGATCTCGCTGCGAAAAATCGGGATGCCGCTGACAAACTGATAATTCAGTGCCTTGCAAACTTATCCACGATGCAGCCAAATCCGGACATCGGAAGGACGGCAATGGTGCTCAGATGGCTCATCTTTCCAAACTCTTTTTTCCCGGATCCAAATAAACAGATTCCGCCTCCCGGAGCGCAGGCGATGAGGGCTTACGTTACTTATGTTATCGACAGCCTGGCGGCGCAGGAACAGAGAGAGCCGGGAAGTCTCAAGCGCACCAGAAGCTTGCTGCTCTCCGCCTGGCTGCCACTAAATAAGTATGCACCCGAGTTGAAGGAAAAATTTCTTCAACTTGACGCGGTCTCTCGCACGCCAGGCAAAGACGCATCGCTGCCAACCCAAACTTACGAGGAAATCGATAAGGAAAATTTTCGAAAACAGGATCGCGACGCTTTGAACAGCAATGAACCAGCGGATATGTCCGTCACGTCTGCGATTACTCGTGAAGAATTTGATACAGCCCGGAAGTTAATCGACAAGCTGCCTGATGGTGCGAAAAAGAGCGCGTTTGTGGAGCAGGTAAATGCCAGGGAAGCGATTAGCCTTGCACGTAAGGGAGATCTGCTTCGTGCGCAGAGTTTGGCCGAACGGCTGACACGATTGAACTCAATGCTGGCAGTCTACCCGCTCATCGTGCAGGGCTATGCGAAGGACAGGAATTCAGCGGCCGCCTCAGCCACCGTGCAACAAGCAATGCAACAGCTCAAGAAGGCTGATACGAAACCCGCTAGCACACCATTCTTCGAAATGCCGGCGTCTTATGCGCCTACCAGCGCTGAAGTTGATCCACTGCTTTCGAGTCTGGGAAAACTTGCCCAGGCGATTTTGCCTGTTGATAGTTTGCTCGCATCGGAAGTTGTCGACGAAATGGTAACGCGCGCCAACGCAAGTTCCATCGATACGACACAGGGACGCACCGGTATCGACAGTCACATCTTTTCCACGCTCGCGGCGCGCGACGAGATTCGCGCGCGCACGGCTGCCGAGAATTTCAAGGACCGGCTGCGTCGCATCGTCGCTCTGGCCGCAATCTATCAATGGAAAGCGAAGTCACTCGATAAGAGAACTCAGGACAATCATCACTCAAGCACGTAAGTCAGCAAAACGTTGCCGTTCCCGAACGTTCGTGAGTTGACACGCTTCAACGGAACTTGCTGCTTAACGCCCTGGAACAGCGTTCGGCCACTGCCGAGCACAAGCGGATGCACGATGATCTGGTATTCATCGATCAATCGTTCCTGAGTTAATTGAGAAACGATCGTGCCGCTGCCCATAATCACCATGTCATCGCCGGGTTCACTCTTCATTCCGCTGACTTCTTCAACAATGTTTCCCTTCACGAGCTTCGTATTGTTCCACTCTGCTTTGTCCATCGTTCTCGAAAAAACGACTTTGGGAAGGTTGTTCATTCCTTCAGCGACCTGCGGCATCATGTCGTAGGCTTGTTTTGTGGGCCAGAAGCTCACCATCAGATCGTAAGTCTTTCGACCGAACAACAGCACCCCACCGCCGCTCGCGTTTTCGGAAGTGAAGTTGTTCCACTCTTCATCAGCATTCTCGTGCGCCCAACTCATATCGCTGTTGGCGTCAGTGAAGTAGCCATCGAGGGAGATATTGTTGAAAACGATTAGTTTTCGCATGCGCCCGTACTCCTTTAAGTGCTAAGTTAAAATGATTTTGTCAGAATGCCAACTCTCAAAGAAAGAATTGAAGGCGGAATTGTTGGTCTACTTGTCGGAGATGCGCTTGGCGTTCCGTATGAATTTCACAAGCAATATCAGATTCCGTCGTTAGTAGAGATCGAGTTCGATCCGCCTCAAGGCTTTCGCAGATCGCACAG
This sequence comes from Pyrinomonadaceae bacterium, assembly GCA_035257785.1. GTDB lineage: Bacteria > Acidobacteriota > Blastocatellia > Pyrinomonadales > Pyrinomonadaceae > PSRF01. The sequence goes on along the minus strand of DATEWS010000883.1, from coordinate 595 downwards.
CGGAGTTATCCCGGGCACGTGGTCTGACGACGGCGCGCACGCGCTGATCTTGCTGGCATCTCTACTTTACTGTGGGAAGTTGGATCTTGACGATCTAGGCCGGCGATTAATCAATTGGTACGACAACGGCTACAAAGCCGTTGATGCGCACGTCTTCGACGTTGGAGTGCAAACCTCAAATGCCATCAATCGATTGCAACGCGGCGTGCCTGCGCACGAGGCAGGCTTACGAGATGAGTACGCCAACGGCAATGGATCGTTGATGAGAGTGTTGCCACTCGCGCTCTGGCATAAAGGCTCGATTGAAGAGCTCGTCGCTGACGCTCAGGAGCAATCCGTGGTCACACACGGACATCTGCGGTCGCAGATCTGTTGTGCGCTGTATTGTCTGTGGGCCCGCTACACCATGGAAGAACTGAGCGATCCGTGGGGCGAAGCTGTTGCCAGTCTTCGAAGCATGTATGGCGAGAACGCGCCCGAACGTGAAGAACTTGAGTGGTCCATCAGGCCCGATGATGCGGCGGAGGCAACCGGCTCGGGATACGTGGTCGACTGTCTACGCTCCGCGAGATGGGCCACGCAAGCCGGAAGTTAT
>DATEWS010000882.1:0-2433 GCA_035257785.1 Pyrinomonadaceae bacterium | reverse complement strand
TTGAGTAACGCGAGAAAGTCAGCCTGCGCAGCCGGTGTGGCCTGCGCCGTGCCTTCAAAGACGAGCTCGACTGCGCTGATCTGGCGACCCTCGTAATCTTCAATGCGAACATCCCCAGCGATGAGGTCAGTACCGTAACGCGGTAGCGTCGAGTTCGTCTGACGTTGCTTGCGACCCGACGCTACCGCGTTACGGTACTGATCCTGTCCAACAACGATGTCGATCTGAAGAGCAAACAAGACACAAATAGACATAAGAAGCACAAATCGGTGACGGGAAACTTTTGTGCTTTTTGTGCCTCTTTGTGGCTTACAGAACAATCCCAACTTACCTACCCGTGCTCAGAATCTCTTCCTAAAGCGAATCTCAAAACTGAAATTGTTGGTGCGAGCGCTCAGCCGTCGGGTGGAAGCCTGCTCATACTGCGCGATAAACGAAAGTCGATCGGAAACGCGATACTCGAGCGCCAGGATCTGGTTCGGATCCGAAGTGACATTCGTCGAATAAGTGACCGTCACTTCTTTACTGATGCGACGCCCGAGCGTCAGTCGGGCCGACGGAGTCGAGCCGGTCGTGCCGCCTATGACCGGATTGATTTCAAATCGCGTCAGGCCGAACAGCTTGCTCGTCGCCTTTTGCGCCGGCGCGTTGATGAGCGCATCCGTCAACAGACTGGTTGCGGCTCCCACGCCAGACTGTGACAGGATCGACGAACTCGTATCGCTCGAGGAAAGCTGGCCCGTCGTTATTAATGAAACGACGTCCGCCTGCGGCAACGCAGGTTCAGAACGCACCGAAGCCTGCGGCTGCGAAAGTGGACCAGTTAGACCAACGATCACGCGATAGCCCCTGATCTGCGACTCGCCCTGGATGTTGAGAACCGGATCGGCGTTGCGACTCGGCGGCAGATCCACGAGTGCGCGAGTGATGTCATAACGATCGTTGCGGAAATTCAGCGTGCCGCTCGTCGCCGTGATTCGTCCGGAGATCGTCGGATCGTTTACTGGTCCATCCAACTGCAACGAGACGGATCCAACCAGGTCGGCAAGATTGTTTCGCACTACGAGCGCGTTTCTACCTTCAACCCGCAACGCGGCAAACAACGCGGTGCGCGTGAGCTCAATCTCAGTGCCCTCTTCGATCGACTCACCGCGCCGCGTGTTTATCAGATCAGCGAGTTCGATGTCTTCCGTGTATTCGGCGCGACGCAGGTTCACGAGCCCGCTGATCACCTGTTCGCGCGAAGAGCCGCGAATCTCAACGTCCGCATCGAGTGTCGAACGAAAATCCTGCGGGAACGGAACCGTCACGGCTTCGCCACGAAGATTGACGCGAAACGCGGAAACTGTGAATCCTTCGAGCAAAGCACCGCCAGTTGCTGAAACTCGTCCACCGCCAATCGTTCCGTTAAGCGAATCAATCTGGGCCTGGTTAGCGGTGAATCTCAGCGACGCTTTCAAATTCGCAACGGTCCATCGATCGTTTCCGAGCAGCACTGATACCGAACCGTTGTTGATTGCCGCCGTACCAATCACGCGCGGGGCTTCAAATGTCCCGTTGATACGGACCGCAACTTCCGCCGTTCCTGACGAGAAGAAATCGGGTGACACGCCGTTGAGCACGCGCATGTTCAAGTCGCCGTTGACGTTCAGATTCTGCTTGCCGCCGGCCGCGGTCGCGAGCGTGCCGTTGAGAACGATGTTCGTGCCTGGGCCAGTAAACCGCGCTTCATCGAGCGTAAGCTCGTTGGGAGTGAAGCGAACGGTCAATGGAGTTGTCGCACTCAGTTGAACGTCTTCGACGCGGAAACTAAGCTCGTTGAAGTCAGCCTTACCCGATAATCCCGCGAACGAAAAATTATTGTCATCGTCAACCAGGTTTCCGGATGCTTCGATGGTTCCGTTGGCCCGGCCTGAAATCCGAACGCCGGCGCCGGGCATCGCAATTTGGAAAAGATTCGTGAGATCCGCGTTCGTCAACGTCGTTCGGATGCTCGCGGGCAATCGCTCGGCGGATAGATCGACACGTGCGACGACTTCCTGCGGTGCGCCTAGCAGACCTGTAGTCAACTTGATATCCAGTTGTTTGTTTTGCGTGCGTCCAGTGAGTGCGACAGTTCCGGCCGGACGTCCGTTGATCGTCACGTCACGACCTTCTCCATCGAACGTGATCTGATAGGCAGAGAAGTCATTCATATTCCCGATGACGTGCGCCGTAAAATCAGCGACGCCAGTAACAGCCGGCAGACCGGGCCGGTTGGCAAATGCAGTCAGTCGCGCTAGCTGAATCCCCTGCGCGTTGCCCTGAAAGTCAAACGACTTGGTTTTTGTGTTGAAGTTTCCGTTCGCAACGATGTGACCAGCGACAAGGCGAACATCAACACTCTCGACGTGTACATCAGCGCCGTTGAACGTGGCGCGCGCCGTCGCTCCT
>DATEWS010000881.1:0-2851 GCA_035257785.1 Pyrinomonadaceae bacterium | reverse complement strand
CCGCGACAATCGATCCGCTCGTTTGGCGTGCGCATCAAGCTCAATCCGGTGCGCGATCTGATTAATGGGCGGCGCGTGGTTTTGATCGACGACTCGATCGTGCGTGGTACGACGTCGAAAAAGATCGTGCGCATGGTGCGTGAGGCTGGTGCCAAAGAGGTTCACGTGCGCATCAGTTGCCCGCCGACGATCAGTCCGTGTTACTACGGCGTAGATACGCCAAACAAATCAGAACTGATCGCGGCGCAAATGAGTATCGATGAGATCACAAAATTCATCGAGGCCGACTCGCTGGGATATTTGTCGCTCGCGGGAATGATTGAGGCGACGGGAATCAGTCCGGACGAGTCGTGTGTTGCATGCTGGAATGGCAAGTATCCGACGCAAATCACGCGCGAAGCGGAGACGCTGTGGGAACGCGAGCATGAATCGGTAACGGCGGAAGGCTGAGATGCTGAGCAAGGCTCTAATATTCATGCTGGTCTTTGTGACCTCAGGAGAGATTTCACGCAGCGGCGCAGCGGCGCAACGCGATTTTAGCGCCCTCGTTGCGCCGTTGCGCCGCTGCGTGAGACTTCTTCCGGTGCAGTCTGAGGATCTCGCGGTTGAAGTTTTCCAGGCCGTCGATCTGCCGCTGACCGTTCACGAAGCCGCACTCACAAAAACCGACAAAGGCCTCTTTCTGAAACTCGCGCTCGGCAACAGTCTCGATCTCAAAATGATCGGTCTCAGATATTCGCTGGTGACGATCAATTCGAAAAACGAGCTTCACTTCATCGCCAACAGGGTGGAAGGTTTCTCACTTCCCGCTTACGCGAGCAAAACTGTAACTTTCAAAACACCGCTCAAGTTCAAAGCGAAAGATGGAGAGCGACTGGCCGTGATGGTGGAACAGGTCGTCTCGCGCGAGACGATCTGGGAAGTAATCAAAGCCAAAGAAGCCTTCGAAGCTTATGCTCGCGGCGATTACTCAGTGGTGCCGGTCGTTTTACGCGTGGCCAATCAGGTCGATTCTCCTCCGGGCCAGTTGCGCATGTTCTACTAAGATTTAAGGCGAGGATTTCTGATTGGGACGAGCTACTCGAGGCTGTGGTTGTGCAATTGCAGTTCTTTTCGCAGTCGCCCTGGCCGGCGCTTTTGTCGGCTGGAAATATGTTCTTCCGTGGTGGCGCACGCAGCCCCCACCTGCTTCCGGTGGTGAACTGACCATTCGCATTCTCGACGTTGGTCCAATCAATGGCGATTCCATTCTCATCTCCTCGCCCACGGGCAAGACCGTGCTCATCGACGCTGGCGACACGACGAAGGGCAAGGCCGTGGTCGATGCGCTGAAGCGAAACAACATTCAGCAACTCGATTACTTCATTGCCACGCATCCGCATCCCGATCACATCGGTGGCGCGACTGAAGTGTTCAAGACGGTGAAAGTTCTCAGTGTTATCGATAACGGGCAGCCGCCGAGCGTGCCGGAACAACCTGCCGCTGCTCCAGCCAGGAAAAAACAAGCACCCGCAAAGCCGCAGCAGCCTGCGAATCGCAGATCGGGGAAATCAACTTCGCTAACGCAGTTCTACGACGACTATAAAGCTGCCGTGAGTTCGAGCGGCGCTCAATATCAGACTGCAAAGCCGGGAACGAAACTCGATCTCGGTGGCGGCGCGTTGCTGACGATCCTCGCGCCCTCGGAACCGTTCTTCACCAAAGACAAGATGTCGACGGGCGGCAACGAAGCGAACGCGAACTCGATTGTCGCGCGTTTAGACTACGGATCGTTTTCGATGTTGCTGGCTGGCGACGCTGAAGAGCAGACAGAGCATCGACTGCTCACGAAGGAACTCGACCTTCAAACCAGAGTGTTGAAAGTTTCGCATCACGGATCGAAGTACGCGTCGTCAAAAGATTTTCTGAATCGAGTGAAGCCGGAAGTTGCGATCGTCTCATGCGGCGCATGGAATCGTTATGGACATCCGGCGCAGGCCGTGCTCGATCGATTGAAAGCTGCCAACGTCAAACTTTATCGCACGGACTTGCAGGGCGAGATCACGATCACAACGCGCGGCAAGACGGACGACATGACGATCAAGACTGCGAAAGAAACGACTGAAGACTTGTGGGCCGGGCGCATCGCGCAGAAAGATGATTCGTCGCGTTCGGGTTTCATCGCGTATGGTGATTTTGGTCCACCGCCCAAACCAAAGAAGACGGAAGCCACGGATACTCGCAGATGAACGCAGATCAGAAATCAATCTCATATAGCGATGCGGGCGTCGATATCGACGCCGCCACTCGCGCCACCGATCGGATCAAACAGTTAGCACGCCGTACCTTCAACGCACGCACGCTTTCCGAGATCGGAAGTTTTGGTGGAATGTTTGACGGCGCGTTTCCGGGTATGAAGCAGCCGGTCCTCGTCGCGTCGGCTGATGGTGTTGGCACGAAGCTGAAAATCGCATTCGCGACCGGCGTACACAACACGGTCGGATGTGACCTCGTCAATCATTGCGTCAACGATATTCTGGTCCAGGGCGCGCGACCGCTTTTCTTTTTGGACTACATCGCGACCGGAAGATTGTCGCCCGAGGTTGTGGCAAGCATCGTCGAAGGCGTCACGAATGGTTGCACTGAGAATGGTTGCGTGTTGCTCGGCGGCGAGACTGCCGAGATGCCCGGCTTTTATAAGGACGGCGAATACGACATCGCCGGATTTATCGTCGGCGTAGTTGACCGCGAGAAGATCATCGACGGCAAAACGATCGCTGCGGGTGACGTTTTGCTGGCGCTGCCCTCCGCCGGACTGCACACGAATGGCTACTCGCTGGCTCGCAAACTCTTTTTCGACTCCGCCGATTTC